>CAZHGG010000459.1:0-5562 GCA_964531755.1 uncultured Polyangiaceae bacterium | reverse complement strand
GAGGCGGGCGACGGCGCGAGCGAAGACGTCAACCGCGCGCGGGAGCTCCACTGCCTGCGCGCGCTCGAGGACCGCGGGACCGGCCCCGGGCCACGCCGCGTCGCCATGCTCTGGGGCCACGACCACGCGCGCCCGTCGGGGCTCGCGCGCTTCCTCCCGCCGGAGACGGCGGTGCTCGCGGTGCACCTCTTCGGGGGGCGCGCGCCGGCGTTCGCCGAGCGCCCGCCGCCCGTCGTGCTGAACGAGCCGATCCTCGTCGCGACCACAGACGCCGCCTCGCCGAGCGAGGTCGCGCTGTGGCTGCCCGACCCCCGCACGCGCGGCGACGTGGACCGCGTCCGCCGCGCGCCGGAGCCCTCGACACCGACCGAGGTCCGCGCCTCCTCGCTCTCGCCGGCCACGCTCACGATCGCCTCTCCGGCGCTCGGCGCCGGGGGCGAGGGCGGCGATGGAGGCGCGAGCCCGGCCCGGACCGTCCCGCTCGCGCGCGGCGAGGCGGTGCTCCCCCTGCGCGAGGGGCACCACACGTACGTCCTCCGGAGCGGCGCGATCACGGTGGTCGGGGGGCTGTCGCTCGCCCGCGGCGAGCGCGCGACGCTCTCGTTCGACCCCGCCCGCCGGAGCACGCGGGTCGAGCTCGAGGCGCGCCCCTGAGCGCCCCGGTCCGCGCTACAACGGAGCCCGCATGGGAGCCACCGTCCTCCTCGTCGCGCTCGTCGTCGTCGGGGCCTTCTACCTCGGCGCCTTCGGCTACCTCGGCGTCACGTACGCGCTCATGCGCCGGCACGCCGAGCCCCGCCCGCTCGGCAGGGCGCTCCGGAGCTTCGTCTTCGAGCTCGTGTGCGTCGCGCTCGTGGAGCCGTGGCTGCCGCTCTTCTACTTCGTGGGAAGGCGCATGGGAGGCGCGCGCGGCGGGGTGCCGGTCGTCTTCGTGCACGGGTATTTCCAGAACCGCGTCGATTTCGTGTATCTTGCACGCAAGCTGCGACGCGCGGGGCTGGGGCCGCTCTTCGCCATCAACTACCCGTTCTTCGCGAGCGTGGAGGACAACGCCGCGCGCCTCGCCCGCTTCTGCGCGCGCGTCCGCGAGGAGACCGGCGCGGCGAGGGTGGACCTCGTCTGCCACAGCCTCGGCGGCCTCGTCGCGCTCGAGCTCGTGCGCCGGGATCCGGCCCACGTGCGGCGCTGCATCACCGTGGCCAGCCCTCACGCGGGCGTCGTGTTCCGCGGGCCGATCCTGGGCGCGTCGGGCCGCGATCTCCGGGCAGGCTCGGCGCTCGTGCGCCGGCTCGAGGCCTCGCGCGCGGCGGTGCCGGTGCTGAGCATCTACTCGAGCCACGACAACGTGGTGCACCCGAAGCTCACGTCGTCCCTCGCCGCGCGAGGCGGAGAGGACGTCGAGGTCGCGCACGTCGGCCACCTCGGCATCTTGTTCTCCCGCACGGTCGCGGCCCACATCGTCGCGTTCCTGCGCCCGCAGGAGGCGACCGCCGGGCTCGGGCGCGCCGAGGTCGAGCTCGCGCCCGCCGCGCGCGTCGTCGAGCGCGGCGACGAGGCCGGCGAGGCCGGCGAAGCCGACGAGGCCGACGAGGCCGACCGCGCGCTCAGCGGCTCTCCGCCGCCTCCTTGAGGCGCGCCAGGAACGTCTGCCCCGCGCGGCCGAGGGGTCGCTCGCGGGGGTGCACGAGCACCGGCTGGAACGAGTACCGCGCCCCGCCCTCGTAGGGCACGACCACGAGCGAGCCGGCGTGCAGCGCGTCGCGCACGAGGTAGAGCGGCATCCACCCGAACCCGAGCCCGAGCTCGATCGCGCGGAGCTTCATCGCGAAATCGCTGAGGTAGAACACGCGCGGGCCGCCGAAGATGCGCGTGTCGCCGAGGCGCTGCGACTCGCTCGAGTCGTGCACGGTCAGCTCCACGTGCCGCTGCAGCTCGGCGAGCGACACGCTGGCCGGGTCGCTCCCGCTGGCCGCCGCGGCGAGCGCGTGCGAGCGCGACGCCACGAGCACGACCTCCACCTCCGCCAGGGCGTGCTCGACCAGCGCGTCGGAGCGCAGGTAGTCCTTCACGAGCATGAGGTCGGCGCGGTCGCGCTCGAAGCGGTCTTGCACGCCGCCGAGGAACTCGACGCGGATCTGGATGTGGGTGGGCACCGCGTCGTCCGCCATGCGGCGCAGCGCGCTCAGCACCGGATCGATGGGCAGGATGCCGTCGACCACCACCTCGAGCCGCGCCTCCCAGGTCTCGTGCAGCTTCGAGGCGAGCGACTCGATGCGCCGCGCGTGCGTGAGCAGCCCGCGCCCCTCGTCGAGCACCGCGCGTCCGGCGGCGGTGAGCACGGCGCGGTGGCCCGAGCGGTCGAAGAGCTGGAGGCCGAGGCCCTCCTCGAGCTGCTTGACCGAATACGACACCGCCGACTGGGCCCTGTGGAGCTCCGCCGCCGCGCCGCTGAACCCCTTGTGCCGGTCGATGGCGTCGAGCACCTCGAGCGCGTCCAGCGTGAACAGCATCGCCCCCAGTGTGGCACGGCGCGCGGGCGGTCGAGCGCGGTCGTTCAGAAATTTCGATGAAGACGTTCGGAACGTTGAACTTTCGCGGACCTGCGCCCGGTCGTACGCCGAGGGCATGCACTACGTACGAGGCCGCACCACCCGCCAAGCCCACGTCGACCTGCCCGCGGGCACGGTCGAGGAAGAATACGCGCGCGGAGGGTTCTCCGGCCGCGCCTCGCACCTCTACCGCGCCCGCCCGCCCGTGGAGTGGACCTCGGTCGAGGGCGACCTCCGCCCCCGCGCGATCGCGGCGACCGAGCTGCCCGGGCTCGGCGCCGGCGCCGACTGGCCGAGCGCCCGCGTGCCCTTCCTCACCAACGCCGACGTGACGCTCCACATGGCGCGGCTGTCGCGCCCCATGGCCGACCTCTTCCGCAACGCCGACGCCGACGAGGTGCTCTTCGTGCACGCGGGCGCGGGCACCCTCCGCACCGACTTCGGCCCCCTCGGCTACGAGAAGGGCGATTACGTGGTGCTGCCGCGGGGCGTGACCTACGCGCTCGAGCCCACCGAGCCCTCCACGTTCCTCGTGATCGAGTCGACCGACGAGGTGAAGATCCCCGAGCGCGGGCTCCTCGGGCAGCACGCGCTCTTCGACCTCGACGTGCTCGAGGTGCCGAGCCCGGCCGAGGCGCGCCCCGACGGCACCTACCGCGTGGTGGTGCAGCGCGCCGGGCGCCTCTCGACCATCACCTATCCGTTCGATCCGCTGAACGTGGTGGGGTGGAAGGGCGACCTCTACCCGTATCGCCTCAACGTGCGCGACATTCGCCCCGTGCTCTCCGAGCGGTACCACCTGCCGCCGAGCGCCCACGCCACGTTCGTGACGCCGAGCGTGGTCATCTGCACGTTCCTGCCGAGGGGCCTCGAGACGGGCGACGAAGGCGCGCTCCGCGTGCCGTTCTACCACTCGAACATCGACTACGACGAGGTCCTCTTCTACCACGACGGCGACTTCTTCAGCCGCGCCGGCGTGAGCCCCGGGATGGTGACGTTCCACCCCCAGGGCATCCACCACGGCCCGCAGCCGGGGGCGGTGGCTGCCGCGAAAGGCAAGACCCGCACGAGCGAGCAGGCGGTCATGATCGACACCCGGCGGCCGCTGTCCGTCACCGCCGCGGCCGAGGCCGCGAGCATTCCCAACTACCACCAGAGCTGGAATCGACAGGAGAACGCCAAGTGAGCACGATCGACACGAGCCCCGCCGACCGCGCCAAGAACCCCACCGGCATGCGGGGCCTCGCCTTCGCCGAGCTATGTGGCAGCGAGCCCGAGCTCCGCGCCCTCCTCGGCGCGCTCGGCTTCTCCCGCACGCGCCGCCACGCGTCGCGCGCGCTCGACGTGTACACGCAGGGCTCCGCCGTGTTCCTCGTGAACGACGAGCCTGGCACCCACGCGGCCGAGTTCCGCGCCGCCCACGGCCCCTGCGTGAGCGCGCTCGGCTTCCTCGTCGACGACCCCGGCGCCGCCTTCGCCGCGGCCACCGCCCGCGGCGCGCGCCCCTACACGGGGTGGCCCGCCCGCTCGCTCGACGCGCCGGCCGTGCACGGCGTGGGCGACAGCCTCATCTACTTCGTCAAGGCGGGGCGGGAGGGCGCCGTGTTCCGCGAGTGCCCCGCGCTCCCGGACCCCACGCTCGTGCCCGACCGCGGGCTGCTCTGCTTCGATCACCTCACGAACAACGTCGCCAAGGGCGAGCTCGCCACGTGGGCGAAGTTCTACGAGGAGATCTTCGGCTTCACGCACGTGCGCAGCTTCGACATCAGGGGCAACAAGACAGGCCTCTACTCGTTCGCGCTGCGCTCGCCGGACGGCTCGTTCTGTATCCCCATCAACGAAGACAAGGGCGGCACGGGGCAGATCGCCGAGTACCTGAGGGAGTATCGCGGCGCGGGGATCCAGCACATCGCGCTGCTCTCGAGAGATCTCCTCTCGACGCTCGATCGCATCGGCGGCGCCGTGCCCACGCTCGACATCGACGCCTCGTATTACGAGCACGCGTTCGCGCGCGTCCCCGGGGTGCGGGAGAGCCCCGAGCGCATCCGCGCCCACAACGTGCTCGTCGACGGCGATCCGGAGGGGTACCTCCTCCAGATCTTCACGCAGAACTGCATCGGGCCGATCTTCTTCGAGCTCATCCAGCGCGAGAACCACCTCTCGTTCGGCGAGGGGAACTTCGGCGCGCTGTTCCGCTCGATCGAGCGCGACCAAGAGCGCCGCGGCGTGATCTGAGCGGCGCGCGCCGGCTACGTAGCTACGGCTCGAAGAACAGGCGGCCGCTGTTCGCGCCGAAGCTCACCACCGGCTCCGACACGGTGGGCGTGGTGTCGAACACGCCCGCCGCGTAGTTCACGATGCGCTGGTCGGTCCAGCGGAAGTTCTCGTGGGTGTTGAGCTCCCAGATCGCCGAGAGGTCCGTGGTGACCGTGGGGTCGATCGTGAGGTCGATGGGGAAGGCGTACGCCATGCCGGTGGGGGTCTGCTCGAGGCGAATGCCCGCGCGCCCCGAGCTCTGGGGCAGGGGAGCCGTCGGGCCCTCTTGCGTCACGGGGCCGAGCCCCGGGGCGGAGAACGTGTAGCGGTACCAGCCCTTCTTGCGGACCTGCCCGTCGAGGACGGCCCCGTCGGAGAGCGCCTGCACGTTGTCGAACTCTCCCGCGACGAAGGCGCCGAGGTCGTGCATGGTCGCGCGTATCTTGAAGCGCACGTGCGCGACGCCGGCCCTCGCGAACGTGTACTTTCCAGCTTTCAGGCCGCGGATGGGCAGCTTGACGAACACCGTGTCGTCCTTGTCGTTCAGGCCGGTCTCGACGCCGGCGGGGCCGAGGTCGGCCACCTTCACGCCGACGGTGTCCGCCTCGTTCGCGTAGAGCGTGAGGCTCGTGAACGCCATGCGCTGCGAGAGCGGCGTCTGCCCCGAAGTCCCGGGCTCTTGGGCGACCGGGGTCTGCGTGGCGCGCACGCGCACCGTGACCGTGGGCCCGGCCTGGGCGTCGCTCGGCGCTCCGTC
>CAZHGG010000458.1:0-5563 GCA_964531755.1 uncultured Polyangiaceae bacterium | reverse complement strand
GCGCCCGCCGCCAACGCCCGCGCCCTCGCATCCCGATCGCCCCGCCGTCGTCCTGCCGTTCCGCACGCCGCGGAGCCGGCTCCCGGAGGCCGCCCCGCCCGCGTGCGACGGGCCCTCGATCTTCACGGTCTTCTTCCTCAAGTCCAGGTGACCCGCGCGCGCATGCGCCGGGGCCGCTCGCGTGAGCGACCTCGACGTGTGCGCCCGCCCGCAACGAACGAAGGAACGCGCCACCATGACCAGCGATCCCAAGCGACACCGCGAGCTCGTGAAGCTCCGGACCATGGCCCTCGACCTCGCCCGCCTGGCCGACGGGCTGCTCGCGGAAGGCGACGAGGCGCCCGCCGCGCCCGCCGCCGACGCGTGGATCTCGATCCGCGACACGGGGCTTCCACCGAAGACCGTCCGCCGCCTGCTCAAGACGAAGGTGCTCGACGGGCGCCGCGTCGGGCGCGAATGGCGCGTCTCGCGTGCCAGCGTGAACGCCTACATGCGAGCGGAGGCGCCGGCGGAAGGCGAGGATCCGCTCGACGCCGAGCTTGGGCTCGTCGCCGGCCGCGGCCGCGGTAGGCTCACGGCATGAGCGCGAGCAAGACGCCGCGGGGGTGGTCCCGCAGACAGGGAGGCTCGCGTCATGTGGTCGTGCCCCTCGGGCGCCGCGGTCAACGCATGTCGCGATGCCTGGCCACGTGCACGACAGACGAGCAGGCCGACGCGCGGGCGGAAGTGGTGCGCGAGATCGCCCGGCTACTCGCCGCCTCCGGCAACGCCGCCGACATCCCGAAATGGGTAGCCGTGGCGTGCGACGGCGACGACGTGAAGGCCCTCGCCGTGCTCGGCTACGCCCGCAAGCTCGCCGCGGGGCAGGTGGCCACGAAGCCGACGAGCTCGAGCTCCGCGGGGAAGACGTTCGCGGACGTCGCCAAGATGTGGACCTCGGGCGAGCTGACCAGGCTCTACCCCGACCACGTGACGGCCAAGCGAACGGCGGATCTCGACGTGACTCGGCTCGACGTGCTCTCGAAGACGGTAGGCAACATCCCGGTGGACCGCTTCACCGTGGACGATGCAGAGCGCGCGATGCGGTCGCTTCCTGAAGGCCTCCGACCCGCGACCCGACGCCAGTACGCGCAAGCCCTGCGGCGCGTGCTCGAGCTCGCCGCCTACCCGCTCCGGCTCATCCCGTCGAACCCGCTCCCTCGGCTCTTCTTGCCGAAGGCTCGCAACGATCTCGCGCTCCAAGTGCTCTTCCCCGACGAAGAGGCGAAGCTCATGGCGTGCGCCGCCGTGCCGCTGGCGTACCGGATGACTTACGGGTTTCTCGCCCGCGTGGGGTTCCGCAAGTCGGAGGTCATCGGCGACCGCGAGACCGACGCGGAGCCGCTCCGCTGGCGTGACTTCGACCTCGCGCGCGGTGTGGTGCGGGTGGCGCGCAGCAAGAGCGAGAAGCCTCGCCCGGTCGCTCTTGAGCCGGACGTGTGCGCGGCGCTCGTCGCCTGGAAGGCGAAGCTCGGGGAGCCCTCCGAGGCCGCGCCGGTGTTCGCCGGCGTGAACCTCGCGAACGCCGAGACCTTCCGCGGGCATCTTCTCGCCGCCGGCGTCGACCGCGCCGAGCTCCACACCTCCGCGGCCGACAGCCTCCCGATCCGGATCCACGACCTCCGCGCCACCTTCGTGACGGTCTCGCTGGCGACCGGGAAGCCCGACGCGTGGATCCGTGACCGGACCTCCCACAAGACGATCTCGATGCTCGACAGGTACCGCCGCGCGGCGCGCACGCTCGAAGAGCTGAACGCGGGCCCGCTGGCCCCGATGCTGAACGCGGTAGCAGGGCTCCGCGTCAACGGCGCGTCAACGGCCGCCACGAAGGCGAGAAAAGAGACGGGGCAACCTCGCGTAACTCCCAAGGGTTCCAGCGCGTGGATTCGAACCACGATAAGCGGAATCAAAAGGCGCGAGGTGCACTTTACACCGAAAGGTTTAGGGGCATATTCACCGAAGAAAGCGCGCATCGTCGCGGCCCTACGCCTGCCCTCGCCGCCTCCCATTGACGCGCCCGTTGACGCGATGGGTGTATCTTCCACGAATGTCGCGGGGGCACCTCCCGCCCTCGCCGCCGGGCCCGCGGGCGCGTCGACGTCGACGCCGAGCGACGCGCCTCAAGCTGCTCCGGACGACGCGAGCGCGAGGCCTCCGACGACGAGCGGCGACGTGCTCGAGCACGCCCTCGCGCTCGCGATCTCCGAGGCCGCGAAGGCCGGGCAGTGGGCGATCGTCTCGCAGCTCGGGCGCGAGCTCGAAGCGCGGCGCCTGGCCAGCCTCCCCAACGTGGTGCCGTTCGGAGCGAAGCGACCCTCGCGACGTTGACCCGAGACGGGCGACCGCGCCCCGTGTGGTACGCCGGGGGCGGCGCGAGCGTCGACGCGTCCACGGGGCGCCGAATGCCGTTCTCGCCGGCGCCCGGTGGCGAGCCCTCTCCGGTGGCGTGGCACGAATCGCCGCATGCGTGACACGATGCCCCGGGCGCTCGACCTCGGCGGGCCGCGCCCGATAGGATCGGCGTGTGCGACGGGGGAAGGCTACCGAGCCGGACGACGGGCGCCCGCGGCGCTTGCCGCTCGACGTCCGCAACGCCGTGGTGCGCGTCGAAGTGCCGACCGCGACGGCCGCGGATCTCACACCCCGGCAGCTCGCGACAGCTCGCGAACTGGGCGTGCCCGACCTCGCCAAGTACGCCGGCGCTCTCGCCCTTCACAACGCGCGCCGGGAGAACGGCGAGAGCTTCGAGCCGCGCCGAGCGAACGAGCCGACGGGCGGCGTGATCCTGCGACGGCGACACCATGACGCGCTCGCGTTCGCGAGGTGGCTCGTCTTGGAGCTCGTCGCCCTCAGGCCGATCGCCGAAGCCGCGCCCGTGCTCGAGCCCGACGCGCCGCCGGCCCCCGACGCGTGGCAGCTCGCCCGCTTGATCGAGACGGTCGAGAGGGCGCGCTCGCACTGGACGCACGACGGCCGCACCGACGAAGCGCCGCGCCGCATCGGGGCTGTACGCGACGCGCTCGAGCACGCGAGGCAGTGGCACGCGCAGCACCTGGCGAACCCTCCCGTGGACGGCTTCGGCACCGTCCCCGTGGACGTCGACGTCATCCTTGAAGGCGCGATCCGCGCCGATCCGGCGCTCGCGCCGATCTCGCTCGATGAATGGCGCGGAGCGATCGACGCGTGGCCCGGCCTCCCGCGCGGACGTGGGGGAGCACGTCGCAAGGGGCGGCCGATCGTCACGTGGTACCGCGTCGTCTTCGAGCTTCTCAAGCCGCACGGCCTCACCGATGCGTCGAGCGCGGAGAGCCTCAAGAAGACGTTCGAGGGAGCCCCGACGAAGCGGGCCCGGCCGAGCCGCGCGAAGTGAAAGCAAAGGCGCCCGCACGGGGGCTTTGAACGGTCGCTCGCGACAAGCCACAACGGACGGGTGAACGAAACAACCTCCCTCGCCGCTCGCGTGAAGGCCCTTGTCGACCGTGAAGGCGTGAGCGCTGCAGCTCGCACGCTCGGCGTGTCACGCGAAGCCGTGGCCCGCCTCGCCGGTGGCCTCGACGTGCGACGGGGAACCGTGGCGCTGGCCGAGAAGAGCCTCGCGACCCTCGACGCCGCGAAGGCGGGCACGTGACAAAGGGCCTTGCGCCGCTGCTATCAATTGCTATACGTTCGGTACCAGCTAGCGATTGCTAGCAAAGACCATCGGAGCCCGGGTATGCAGTCCGACAGCATCATGAGGGAGCGACAGCTCAACATCCGCCTGAGCGAAGAAGAGGCCGAGAGGGTGGAGCGCGTTGCGCAGCACCACGGAATCAACGCCGCGGCGCTCTTCCGCATGCTCCTCAAGCGCGAGGCGCGCGAGCTCGGGCTCGAGCCTTCGACGCCGACGACGAGAGCTACCTCGACGCCCGCCGAGCTCCCCGCCGAGTCGACGCCGACCCCGACCCCGAAGACCCGCCGCAAGACGTAGCTCGAGCCCGAGACGAACGCGCCCGGACGCCTGCCCACGACGACACACGTGGTGAGCAGGCGCGCGGGACACGTACGCCCGCGACACGACGAGAGGACAACGCACATGAACGCCCAGACGAGCACGACGACGAACGAACCCCACCCCGCCGACTGCCTGCAAGAGACCGGCTGCGAGGAGTGCTACCAGGCCGAGATCGCGAAGGCTGGCCACGGGGTGGCCAGCGGGGAGCGAGGCAGCACGCCCGCGCCGAACCGCGTGCTCGTCCTGTGGGGCGCTGGGATGCTCGCCGCCCACGAGCTCCCCGAGGCCAAGGGAGGGATCGGGTTCAAGGTGCTCGTCGCCGATCCCAACTGGCTCGACACGTCCGCGCCCGCGGCCAACTGACCCGCGCGGGCGAGCCTCACCGGCTCGCCGCTGTGCGTCGGCGCCTCTCTCCGGAGGGACGTCGACGCGTGGCCAAGCGCCACGAGAAGAGCAGCCCCGCGACGGCGCCAACCGTCGCGAGGCTCGTGTGTCCGACCCAACCGCAAAGAAGGAACGAACCCGTGAAACCTACCACGACCCCGAAGCGCGCGGCGAACCGCGACCCCGACGCGCCGATCGCCTACTTCCCCACGGACCTCCCGATCCGCTACTGGCCGACGCCGAGGGCGCGCAGCGCCGCCGAGCGCCCCCTCTCGCCCTTCGACGCGAAGCGAGGTGCGTCGTGAGCGCCGCTTGGAAGGTGGGCGAGAGGCCGGCCAGTTCTCCGGTTCTCGCCCCCGTGGCGAGCGCCGCCGAGCGCACCCTCGGGATGTTCGGCGAGGTGGCGCTCGAGCGCGCCGCGCGCCGCGTGGGAGCCGACCCGCGCGAAGTGCTCGCCGCCCTGGCCATCCTGCAGATCGACGGCCCGCCGCTGGACGACGCGACGGCAGAGGCCCTGCTCGTCGGCGTGCGCGAGCTCCGCAAGGTGGCCGCGGGGGGTGCGTCTTGAGCGCGCCCCTCGAGAGCGACGACGCCATGAAGGCGCGGCACGCCGCCGCCGACGCGGCCGCGGCCGCCCGTGCCGCCGCCGAGGTGGCCCGCCTCACCGCCGCGGGCCTCGCCGGCCACCATCCCGGGCTCGCCGTCGTGAAGCGCGAGGCCTCCGCGCAGCTCCGCGCCGCCTGCCGGACCGCGGACCGCGCGAAGGGCGACGCCGCCATGGCCACGCTCTCCGCGGTTCACAAGCTCGAGCCGCACTCCCTCCGGATCGGCGTCGATTCCCGGGAGGAATGGCGCGCACGCGCGAGCGTCGTCCGCCTGCTCGCTCGCCTGGGGCTGGCCTTCCTGCCGAAACTCACGCGCGAGCTCGAGCCCCACGCCATGGCGCGCGACGTGTGCGCCGCCCGGGCCCTCCGCGTGCCCGCCGACGTGCCCGCCGACGAGCGCGCCCGCCTGCTCGCGTGGGCGGTCGCGTCCGTGGCGATCGAGGCCGTTCGCGGTCGCGTGTGGTGCACCGGTCCCACGCTCGAGCACGACGCCGCCGAGCTGCTCGCCGCGAAGCTCGTGGCCCGCTGCGCGCGTCGGTCGGAG
>CAZHGG010000457.1:0-5570 GCA_964531755.1 uncultured Polyangiaceae bacterium | reverse complement strand
CCGCCATGTGCGCGCACGGCCCGAACATCGGCGTGCACCGCGAGCACTCGCCCATGAGCACGCGCTCGCGCTCGTCGCCGGGCGTGAGCCGCAGGGACACGCGGGCCTCGTCGGCCGCGACCGCGAGGGTGGCCAGGACGAGCCCACCTCCGCCCCGTGTCGGCGGCTCGCGATAGGTCGCCGCGCTCTCGAGCGCGAGCTCGAGCGCGCGCGCGCTGAGCAGGCGCCGGAGGAGGTGCGCCTCGAACGAGGCGAGCCAGTGCTCGCTCGGCTCCGTCACTCGCGGCCGCCCCGGTGCCCCGTCGGAGCACGCACCCGCGCGCGCCCTGGGCGGCCCCAAGGCCCCGTGCGTGTCCGAGCGAGCGTCGCGTGCACCACCACCATCGAGCCGGACGATCTGTAGCACGCCGCGGCGGCGGCAGCGCACAGGGCCGTTCATGTCGCGAGACGTACGACACCGCCCTCCAAATGCGCGCGGCGCGGTGATCGCTCTCGACGCCTTGGAGACACGGTCTCCCCAGATGAACCTCAGTCGGTCCTGGCGGGCGGGGCTGCTCGCGGGCGCGCTGCTCGCCGCGACCTCCTGCGCAGGCGGCCGCGGCGGGCGAGATCACCACCACGCGTCGGAGGTCCCCCAGGAGAGCTACCAGGCGCTCACCGCGCGACTCGACGACCTCGCGGCCGCGGCCCCCGACCGCCTCTCGCTCACCCGCTACGGGACCACGTCCGAAGGCAGAGACCTCGTGCTCGCCACGCTCGGGAGGTCGCCCGGCACGGGCCCCCGTCGGCCGGCCATCGTCCTCACCCAGGTCGTGCACGGCGACGAGTACCTCGGGATCGTCGATCGGCTCCCTGCCGAGCTGCTGCGCGCGCCTTCCGACTACCCGAACGTCGCGGCTCTGCTCGATCGCGGCGGCCTCGTGTTCCTCCTGCCGGTGGTGAACCCCGACGGGTACGAGGCCATCCGGCGCGAGAACGCCGCGGGCGCCGACCTGAACCGCGACTTCGAGGTGCGCAGGTACGCGGCCCGCCTCGCCGCGGGCGAGCTCGGCGCCGCGCCGTACAGCGAGGAGGAACGCGCGGCGCTCGCCGCCTACGTCGCCGCGCCGAAGGCCACTCAGCCCGAGTCGCGCGCGCTCATCGACGGGCTGTCCCGCGCGATCCGGGCCGCGAACGCGCAGGTGAAGGTGTTCATCGACTACCACTGCTGCCAAGACGACGACCGCGGCGCGCTGCTCCACCCGTGGGGCGACACGGTGACCCTGCGCGACGGCACGCTCCCGCCCGCGGACGTGGAGCGGTACGCGCGCGCGTCCACGCGGTTCTCCCAGCAGTTCCCGCGAGGGCTCTTCGGCTCCGGCCTCGAGACCATCGGGTACATGACCTTCGGCACCGTCGACGAGTGGTTCTACGAGTCGTTCGCGCAGGACGGCGCGCTCGCCTTCACGTACGAGGGCCAGGGCCACCGGGAGGACGAGCAGCTTCGTCGGCACGCGCGGTTTCTGGACGCGCTCGCCGGTGAGGCCGCGCTCGCCGGCCCCTGAGAGGCCGCGGCTAGTCGAGGCCAGCGTCGGACGCGTCGGCGCGTGCGTCGTCCAGCGAGGCGTCGGCGCCTCCATCGGCAGGCGAAGCGGCGGCGCCCGCGTCGATGGCGCCGGCGCCGGCCTCCGCGGGGAAGCGGGGCGCCTTCACGACCACGCGCACGAAGTAGTCCGCGCACGTGCCGTTCACGAGGCCCATGCTGTCCGAGGTGACGTTGTACATCTTCACGACGTCGCCGCCGCCCTGCGTGAAATTCGAGCCCGCCTGGTTGGGGCGCTCGTCGGCCGACAGGAACACCTCCACCGACGAGGGCGTGCGCCCCTTCATGTAGGCGCCGTAGAACAGCACCCAGGTGCGCTGGTGCGGGTACGGCAGCCACTTGCCGTCGAGGGGCGACGACTCCCACGTGTCCTCGTCGAGGAGGCGCCCCTCGCCCTCCTTGAGGCCGTAGAGCTCCTGGGAGGGATCGCAGGCGCGGGTGAGGCACGCGGGGGTGACCGCCGCCGTCGCGAGGGCGCACGCCATCGCCGCGGTCGTCGTGACCCCGCACGCCGCGAGCGCGAGGCGTCCGCGCCGCCGCGAGCGCGAGGCGCGGTCAGCCTTGGAGGAGCTCGGCGGCACGGAGCGCATGGTAGGTCAGGATGAAGTCGGCGCCTGCGCGGCGGATCGACGTGAGCACCTCGAGGGTCGCGCGGTCGAGGTCGAGCATGCCGCGATCGGCCGCGGCGTGCAGCATCGAGTACTCCCCCGACACGTTGTACGCGGCCACGGGCAGCGTCGTCGCCCTGCGCACGTCGCGGAGCACGTCGAGGTATGGCAGGGCGGGCTTCACCATGAGCATGTCGGCCCCCTCCTCCTCGTCGAGCGCGGCCTCGCGCAGCGCCTCGCGCGCGTTGCCGGGGTCCATCTGGTAGCCGGCGCGATCACCGAACTTCGGCGCGCAGTCGGCCGCATCGCGGAACGGCCCG
Organism: uncultured Polyangiaceae bacterium; assembly: GCA_964531755.1. Lineage (GTDB taxonomy): Bacteria > Myxococcota_A > Polyangia > Polyangiales > Polyangiaceae > JAAFHV01. The sequence continues at coordinate 3,060 of CAZHGG010000457.1, read as the reverse complement.
TAGAACGCGCTCGCGTACTTCACCGCGTACGACAACACCGACACGTCGGCGAACCCCTCCGCGTCGAGCGCGCGGCGGATCGCGCCGACCCGACCGTCCATCATGTCGCTCGGCGCGATGACGTCGGCGCCCGCGCGCGCGTGGACCACGGCCATCTTGGCGAGGAGCTCGATCGTCGCGTCGTTGTCGACCTCCTTGCCCCGCGGGCCGTCCTTCAGCACGCCGCAGTGGCCGTGCTCGGTGTACTCGTCGACGCACACGTCGGTCATGACGAGCAGCTCGGGGACCGCGTCCTTCATCTCGCGCACGACCCGCGGCACGGGCCCGTCCGGATCGAGGCCCGTCGTGCCGCACGCGTCCTTCTTCTCGGGGAGGCCGAACAAGATGACGCCGGGGACGCCGCGCGCCCGCAGGTCCTTCGCCCACGCGCGGGCGTGCCCCACGGGCAGCTGAGACACGCCCGGCATCGAGCCGATGGGCCGCGGCGCGTCGAGCCCCGCGTGGAAGAACATGGGGTAGATCAGGTCGCCAGGGGTGAGCGTGGTCTCGCGCACGAGCCGGCGCAGCTCGGGAGTTCGCCGAAGCCGGCGAGGTCTCATCTCGGGGAAGCCCATGGGCGGCACGATACACCGCCGCCGTCCGCGCCGCGCGCCCCCGCGCCGCGGTCAGGGTTTTTCGCCGCGACGCCGCGCCCGGGTCGTTAGGAAGTTGTGTCGCGACCGCTTCTCGACCACAACGACGGGATGCGAATCCGACGAGCCGGGCTCGGCCTCTTCTTCGTGGTGCTGGTCAGCGCGGCCTGCGGCAGCCGCACCGGCCTCTTCGGCCCCGAGGACGCCGCCGCCCCCGCACCCGACGGTTCGGTGCAGGATGCACGCAATGACGCCCCGACCGACGGCGCGGCCGACGCCCGGCCGGACGGAGGCGATCTCGACGCGCTGCCCCCCATCGACTCCGCCCAGACCCCCGACGTCGTGAACCGCACCGACTGCCCCGACGCCTCGGGCACGCTCGTCTACGTCGTCACCTCGGCCAACGAGCTCTACGCGTTCTACCCGCCCGATCTGGGCTTCCGCCTGGTGGGGACGCTCGCGTGCCCGGCGGGGGACGCGACGCCGTTCTCGATGGCCGTCGACCGCCGCGGCGTGGCGTACGTCCTCTTCACCGACGGCAACCTCTTCCAGGTCAGCACGCAGACCGCCGCGTGCATCGCCACGCCCTTCCGGCCCGGGCAGTCCGGGTTCACGACGTTCGGCATGGGCTTCGCCGCCGACTCCCTCGCGCCGGGCCTCGAGCGGCTGTTCGTGGCCGACTCGAGCGGCGGTTTTGGCGTCCCCACCGGCTCGCGCCTCGGATCGATCGATACGGCGGGCTTCGCCCTGTCGCTCATCGGCCCCTTCGTGCCGACACTGCCGCGCGCCGAGCTCACCGGCACCGCCGACGGCCGCCTCTTCGCGTATTGGCCGAACGGCACCGGCGCGGTCCCGCGGGGCTCCATCGCCGAGGTCGACGCGCGGACGGGCGCCGTGCGCGCGCGCACCGACGTCCCCGTGGGCACGTCCCGCGACGCCTTCGCGTTCGCGTTCTACGGCGGCGACTTCTGGATGTTCAACTCGTCCGACGGCGTGAGCTCCGACGTCTCCCGCTACCGCCTCTCCGACGGCACGACCACGACCCCCCTGACGTTCCCCGAGGCCATCGTGGGCGCGGGGGTGTCGACCTGCGCCCCCAGCCAGTAGGCACCCGCCATGGGCGCCCGCGCGAGGGCGCGCCGCTGGCGGTTTCCGCTTGCCCTGCGGGACCTTCCCGCCAACAGTGTGCGCCATGCGGAACCTGCACGTGAGCCCCGAAGGGGTGAACCAAGGTCGATGGCGGCGCCGAGCCGTACGCGAGGTGCCGCGATGAGCGCCTCTCGAGCGGCTCGGCTCTTCTCGGTGGCCACCCTCGCCGCCTCGGCGATGGCCCTCGCGGTCGCGTGCGGCAGCCGCACGGGCCTCTTCTCCGACGAGCTCACCGAGGGCGGCGCGCCCCCGCCGCCCCCCACCGCCCGCCCCGCCGCGTCGCGCGACGCGGGGGTCGACCGGGCCGTGCCGGAGGACGCGCTCCCCCCGATCGACGCGACCGTCATCCCGGACGTCATCCAAAACGACTGCCCCGACGCGGCGGCCACGCTCGTCTACGTCATCACGACCGACAACGAGCTCTTCTCGTTCTATCCGCCCGACGCGAGCTTCCGGCTCATCGGCCGCATCGCGTGCCCGGCCGAGCTGGGCACCACGCCGTTCTCGATGGCCGTCGACCGCAACGGCGTCGCCTTCGTGGCGTTCAACGACGGGAACCTCTACCGCGTGAGCACCCTCACCGCGGCCTGCACGAAGACCACCTTCGTGCCAAATCAGCAAGGTTTCTCGACATTTGGCATGGGCTTCGCCACGAAGGACCTCGGCCCGGCCGAGTCGCTGTTCGTCGCGGCAGACAACCAGTCTGGCCCGCCGCGAGGCCTCGGCACCATCGACACGGCGAGCACGTTCAGGCTCACGCCGATCGGCGCGTTCACGCCGACGATCGACCGCGCCGAGCTCACCGGCACCGGCGACGGGCGCCTCTACGGCTTCTACACGAAGGCGGGGCGCGAGGGCTCGTTCATCGGCGAGATCGACAAGGGGAACGCCCGCGTGGTGGGCGAGACGCAGCTCCGCACCGTCGACCAGGGCTCGGGCTGGGCGTTCGCGTATTGGGGCGGCGATTTTTACCTGTTCACCGCCCCCGACAGCCCCGCGTCGAGGGTCACGCGCTACCGGCCGAGCGACAACTCGACCACGATCGTCGCCAACCTCGGCACGCTGGTCGTCGGCGCCGGCGTCTCGACGTGCGCCCCGAACCAGTAGGCGGCGCGCTCGTCGGGCGCCTCGTCGTCGTCACCCGCGCGGCGGCGCAGGCCACGCCGCTCATGGAGGCCCTCCGCGCCGAGGGCGCCGTGCCGCGCTCGGTGCCGATCGTGCAGGTCGAGCCCCCGGCCGACCGCGCGCCCCTCGCCCGCGCCGTCGTCGCGCTGGCGGC
>CAZHGG010000456.1:0-5577 GCA_964531755.1 uncultured Polyangiaceae bacterium | reverse complement strand
GCCTGCTCGAACGCGCGCCGCGCGGTCTCGGCCTGCTCGCGGGCCTCCTCGAGGCGCCCGATGTGGCGCAGCGCCTCCGCGCGCCAGTAGGCGTACTCCGCCGCGGCGCTCCCGGTGACGCGCCCGTCGAGCAGCTGGAGGTCCTTCAGGGTCGCGGTGGTGTCGCGGCCGCGGGCCCAGGCGCCCTCGATGAACCGGAACATGAGCCGCGACGCGACGTCGTCGTCGCCCGCGCGGAGCAGGTTGCGGACGCGGTGCTTCATGATGCGCCGCGAGCCCACCTCGGGGTGCTTCGCGAGCGCGTTGGCGGCGAGGCGGAAGATCGCGGGCGAGTCGTTTCGCTCGACGAGCCGCCCCAGGAGGTGCTCCTGCAAGAGGGCGTGGGCCCAGCGGAACTGGTCGTTGCCGCTCGCGAGGAGGATCTGCGCCCGCGTGAGCGCGACCAGCGCGTCGCGCGCGTCCATGCCGAGCGCGCCCACGAGCGCGCGCAGCACGATGCCGCGAATGTCGTCGCCGAGCGCCGCCGCGGCGTACGCCGCGAGGCGGAGATCGGTGGGCACCCCGCGGAGCCGCTCGTCCCACAGCTCGGCCGTGGTGATGGCGCGCCCGCGCAGGGCCGCGTCGGGCACGCGGTAGCGGCCGCTCTCGAGCTTCAGGTAGCCGCCGCCCGCCCACGCGTGGACGAGCTGGAGGGCGAAGAGCGGGTTGCCCCGGCTCTGCATGGTGGCCGTGATGATCGCCTCGTCGGCGAGCGGGAGCGTGGCCTTCAGCAGGTAGCGGGTCTCGTCCGCGCCGAGCGGGCGGAGATCGAACACCTTGCCGCGCCACTCGACGCGCATCGCCTCCATGCGGAGCGCCGTGTCGAGATCGGTCTCGAGCGCCTCGCTGCGCGCGGTGGCGAGCATCACGAGGCGGAGCTTCGGGGCCTCTCGCCGCAGGCGCGAGAGCATGTCGAACGTGTTGTTCGAGGTGAGGTGGAGGTCGTCGAACCAGATGAGGATCGGGCGCTCCTGGCCGATGCGCTCGAGGACGCGCCGGACGACCACCCAGCGGAGCTCGGGCGTGTCGAGCACGAAGCGCTTCCCCGAGGGGCCCACCGGGGGCATCTGCCCCGGCGCCGTGGGGCGGAGCCACTCCGCGGTGGCCGCGACCCAAGAGAGCTCGTCGTCGTCGTCCTTGTCGACCTCCCAGCGGTCGATGAGGGTCTGCTCGACCGTGTCGCGGTCGACCCCCTGGAGGGCGAAGTAATTGTTGATGGCGCCGGTGAGGCCGTCGAGCGGCGAGGGCGTGCGCCCGTAGCGCGCGCGCAGCGGCCACATGAACCCGCGCTCGTGCACCTGCTCGCACACCCACTCCGCGAGGCGGCTCTTCCCCACGCCCGCCTCGCCGATGAGCACCACGAGGCGCTGCGGCGGGCCGCTGCCCGAGCACACGCTGCCGACGATGTCGAGCAGCTCGCGGCGCTCCTCCTCGCGGGCGACCATCGGCGAGGGGCGCAGCGAGAGGAGCCCGGGCGCGAGCGAGCGCGCCGCGGTGATCGCGCGCCCGACCTCTTGCGACTGCGAGGCCGACGAGGGCGCAGCGGGCGGCGTGCTGGCCGACGTGGCGACGAGGGTCTCCTCCATGGAAAACGCGTGGCGCGGCCGGAACTGCGCCCACACGCGCCGGGCGTCGGCGGCGAGCTCGAACCTGTGCCAAGGCCGCTTCGCCAGTAGCCGCTGGACGTACGCCGCGACCCCCGCGGGCACGCCGTCGGGCAGGGCGGGCGGCGGGACGGCGGTGCGCTTGTGCGCGCGGAGCACCTCCTGCGCCGTGCCCTCGAAGACCTCCTTGCCGGAGAGGACTCGGTAGAGGATGCACCCGAGCGCGTAGAGATCGGTCGCCGGGCCCACCTGCGGCGCCGACTTGCGGATCTGCTCGGGGGCCACCCAGCCCACGGTCCCCGCGCCCGAGTGCGTCGCGAGCTCCGGCTCCGGGCCGCCGTCGAGGCGCGGATCGTGGAGGCTCTGCCGCAGCCACGCGAGGCCGAGATCGAGCACGTACGCGCGCGGCCCCTTCCCCGTGGTGGCGAGGTCGAGCATGACGTTGGACGGCTTCATGTCGCCGTGGATCACGCCGCGCGCGTGCGCGTGCGCGAGACCCGCGAGGGTCTGATCGACGAGGCTCCAAATCACCGACCACGGCATCGTGGTGGTGTGCATCCACTCGTGGACGCTGCGGCCCGGGAGCGCGTCCATGACCAGGTAGGGCGAGCCGTCGGCGAGCGTGCCGAAGTCGCGCGCGCGCACGATCGCCGGGTGGTCGAGCGAGGCGACGGCGCGCGCCTCCTGCTGAAACCACCAGCTCTCCTCGGCGCGAGTCGACTTGGACTCGTCCGGCGAGCGCAGGCGCTTCAGCGCCACGCGCTCCAGCGTGACGAGGTCCTTGCAGAGGTACACCACCCCCATGCCGCCGCGCCCGAGCTCGCGGATGACCTCGTAGCGGGAGACAAGGACGCTCCCGATCTCGGACTTCTTCTCTTCGGCCGTCGTGGCGGACTTGGCCTTGTCATCACTCATGGGGAGCCGACTTCCTTCGTCTCATCACGGCCACGCAGCATACGCCACGCGGGCCCGCGAGAGGCAAGGCCCGAAGCGGAGCCCACGCCTCGCGAGCGCCACGCGTCGGCCCGCGCCATTGGCGCTGCGGCGCGCTCGACTCAGGCGCTCTTGGCGGCGCGCTTGCGCGGCTGGGGCATGGTGCGGAAGACCAGGTCCCAGAGCGGCGACGAGACGCCGAAGCCGCCGGCGTGATCGAGGTGGTGGTGCAGCATGTGGTGCTTGCGGAGCGCCTTGCCGATCGAGCCGGTGAGCTTGAAGTGGTGGAGCGCGAAGTGCGTGCCGTCGTACGCGAGGTAGCCCAGGCCGAACCCGACGAAGAAGGGCGCAGCGGCGGCGCCGAGGGTGACCGAGAACAGCGCGAAGAAGCCCACGCCCATCGGGATGCTCGCGCCGAGCGGCATGACCAGGCGGTCCTTGTCGTCGGGGAAGTCGTGATGGACGCCGTGGATGAGGAAGTGGAACCGCCGCCAGAACGCCGACTCGCGCACGAAGTGGAACACGTACCTGTGGAGCACGTACTCCGCGAACGTCCAGAAGAAGACGCCCCCGAGCACGAGGCCCGCCATCGGCAGCGGAGCGACCTCGTGCCGCAGGATCGCGCGCCCGAGGAGGAAGCACAGCACGGGCAGCCAAAACACGAACGGCGTGACCGGGTTGATGCGCGAGAAGCGCTCGACGAGGTCGCTCTCGAACATGCGCGTGGTCGTGGGCCGTGCGTCGTCTTTCGTCGCCTGCATGTGTCCTCGCCTGGGGGCCGCTGCCCGCCGGTACGTTCGGGCGGCACACTAGTGCGCGAGAAGTGCGTGTGCAACCCGAAGAAGTACGATTTTCTCGGGAAATACCGCGTATTTCGTTGCGCACCCGCGCGCAAAAAGAGCGCGCCGTCTCCGCGCGGCGCGGCCTCGGGCGAGGGGTGGGCGCTCCTCGGTGGGCGCGCGCGGGTGCGGCCTCGAGACCGCACGTCGCGCGCGGTCGGGCGCGCGACGCGCGACGACCGAGGTCTCTCTGCCTCAATGTGCGCTGAAATACGGCCCTCGCGCGCTTTCACGCTTGACGTAGGGTCGGAAGTTGTAGAGTACAGGGTCTCCACATGGCCGAGCAAGACAGGTTCGCAAGAGCGGTGGTGTCGGTAGCCCGAGGGTTCGGCAAGATGGGTCGCGAGCGCGCCCGGGCCGGCGAGGTTACCCCCCAGCAGGCAGAGACCCTCCAGCTTATCGCGCAGCGCGGTGCGCTCTCGACGTCGACCTTGGCGACGCTCCTCGGGATCGATCCGTCGACGGCGAGCCGCAACCTCACGGGGCTCGAGCGCGAGGGCTACATCACGCGGAAGAAGGGCACGAGCGACGGTCGCCAGACCGACGTGCGCCTCACCCCGCGCGGGAAGCGCACGGCGGACGCGGTGACGGCCGACTCGCAGCGCGCCCTCGGCGCGCTGGTCGAGAAGCTGCCCCGCGCCGACCGCGCGCGCGTGATCGAGGCCCTCGAGGCGCTCGCGAAGGTGCTCGAGTCCGAGGGCTGAGCGCGCGTCGTCGGCGCCTCGGTGGGGACTCGAGCCCGCCCGCGCCGCTCAGCCGCCGCCGGGCCCCGCGTCCGGCGCCACCGAGTCGATGCCGCTCACCCGGGCGAGCTCGGAGAGCGCGATGTTGTAGTCCATGAGCGCCTGCACGTGCGCGACGCGCGCGCCGATGTAGAAGCGCGTAGGCTCGATGAGGTAGCGCTCGTCTTTCGTGCCGAGATCGATCGCGTCGCGCACGCTCGACAGCCACCCCTTCGCGAGGTGCTCGTTGCGCGACCACGCCTCCTCGCGCGTCTTCGCCTCGTTCACGGCGCCGTACGCGGTCTCGACCTCGACGGCGATGCCCCCGAGCGCGAGCCGCTCGAGAGAGCGGGTCTCCTCGAGGAGCGACTCGTTCTGCACCAGCCGGGCCTGGTTCGGGAGCACGTCGAGCCCCCACCGCACGCCGAGCGCCGCGCCCCAGCCGAAGCGGTTGAACGGATCGAGCACCCACGCGGTGGTCTGCTGCGTGGCGTTGGGTGCGATGAGGTAGCTCGCGTTCATGCCGACGTAGATGTCGGGGAAGAACCGCGCCTGCGCGACCTCCATGAGCGCGCGTCTTGCGGCGACGCCCGCGCGCGCGTAGTTCACCTCGGGGCGAAAGAGCCGAGCGGCCGCGAGGTAACGCACCACAGGGCGCACGGGCACCTCGGGCCGCTTGAGGGGCTCGTCGGGCACGTCGAACTGCGTGGCCACCCCGGTGAGGAACCGGAGGGCCGCCAGCGCGATGGTCTCGCCGCGCCGCGCGTCGCCCGTGCGCGCGACGAGCTCGTCCTTGTAGAACTGAAGGCGCAGGCGATCGACCTCGTCGTAGCCGCTGTCGCTCTTCTCGAGGTGCTCGTTGATCTTGTCGAGGCCCTTGTCGATGCCCTTCAGCGCCTCGTCGGCGATGTAGAGCGCGTCACGCGCGAGCAGCAGGTTGAAGTAGGCCCGGCGGACGTCGAAGCGCACTTGCTGCCGGAACTTCTCGAGGTCCCACTCCCCCGCGCGGATCTGCGCCTCGGCCGCGCGCCAGTAGCCCGTGATCTTGCCGAACGTGTAAAGCGGCAGGCCGCCGTTCACCGAGAACTGGAAGAACGGACCGAACGAGGTGTTGAAGTTCGGGTTGAGCAGCACCGACGGCGTCGCCCCGTAGTACGGCGTGCCTCCGAGGGGCGGGATGACGCCGATGGTCGCGTTCGCGCTCCACCCCTGAAAGAACGGCGTCCACTTGGCCTCGTCGAGCTGGGCGTGGAAGCCCGCCAGGCGCGCGCGCGCAGCCCAGAGGTTCGGGTGGTTGCGGTCGGCCAGGGCGAGGCACTCGGGCAGCGTGTAGACGTGGACGGCGCGCCGCACGACGAGCGCCGGAGCCGACGGGGCCGGCGCGGGCTGGGCCGACGGCCCCGTGGCGGGCGCTGGCAGCCCCGCAGGCGCGTCGGGCGC
>CAZHGG010000455.1:0-5584 GCA_964531755.1 uncultured Polyangiaceae bacterium | reverse complement strand
GTCCTCCGGCGACGCCGGCGCTCCCGCGCCCAAGGCGCCTACGCCCGACACCGACCAGGAGCGCCCCCAGCCCCTCACCGGCGCGTCGTTCAACCGCCAGGGCTCGCCGATCCCCGGGCTCTCGGGCGACACGGAGACCAAGGTGCGGCTGTTCGCGTTCGAGGCGAAGCCCGGCGCGCTGATGGACGAGCCGCTGCGGGTCGACGACGGCTTCATGGTGGTGCTCATTCGCGAGCAGAAGCCCGTGACCCGCGCCGACTTCGACAAGGACCGCGACAGCTACATGACCATGCTCGTCGCGGCCAAGCAGGCCGAGGCACTCGCGCTCTACGCGAAGCGACTGCGCGAGTCGGCCAAAGACGCCGTCAAGACGCACATGGAGCTGCTCGTGGGCCAGAAGCGCAAGGGCGACGCCGGCCCCGCGCCCGACGAAGACGACGACGGCATGTGAGCGGCGAGGTCCATTGAGCGCCTTGCCCCAAGCCTTCCCGCGAGCCCTGCCTCCCATCCCGTACGAGACCTTCACCCTCTCGAACGGCCTCGTCGGCGTGGTCGTCCCCCAGCCGAGCCTCCACCGCGCACACGTCGCGCTGCACGTGCGCGTCGGGTCTCGCTTCGAGACGCACGCGACCAACGGGCTCTCGCACTTCCTCGAGCACATGCTCTACCGGGGCACGCCGACGCTGCGCAGCGCGCACGAGGTGAACCTCGCGTTCGAGTCGCTCGGCAGCTTCCTCTACGCCGCGACCCACTCCGACTTCGGTGTCTTCTCGGTCACGCTCCCCCCCGAGAGCCTGGCGCCCGCGTGCCGGCATTTCGGCGAGGTGCTCGCGTGCCCGTCGTTTCTCGACATCGAGCTCGAGAAGGGCATCGTGTGCGAGGAGATCCTCGAGGACCTCGACGACGAGGGGCGCCAGGTCGACGCCGACAACCTCTCGCGAGAGCTCATCTTCGGCGCGGACCACCCGCTCGGCTTTACCATCACGGGCGACGAGGCGCGGGTGCGCTCGTTCGACCTCGCCATGCTCCGGGAGCACCACGCGCGGCACTACACGGCTGAGAACTCGGTGCTCTGCTTCTCCGGAAACGTCACCGCGGAGGAGGCCCGCGCGCTCGGCGAGGAGTGCTTCGCGGGGCTCGCCCGGGGCCCGCGGGTCGAGCCGCAGGCGTTCCGTCCCACGCAGCGCAAGGCGCGCGTGAAGCTCGTGGAGAACATGGCGAGCCAGACCGAGCTCCGCATCTCGCTCCGCGCGTTCTCGGAGTCGAGCGCAGAGCGCCCCGCCATCGACACGATGATGCGGGTGCTCGACGACGGGATGTCGACGAGGCTCTACCACCGCATCTGCGACGCCCAGGGGCTCTGCTACGACGTGGGCGCGTCGTTCGACGGCTACGAAGACCAGGGGGTCGTCGACTTCGCCGCCGGGACGCTGCACGCGCGCACGACGCAGGTCGCCGGCGAGATCCTGACGATGCTCCGCGACCTCGCGGAGCACGGCCCCACCGACGCCGAGCTCGACAAGGCGCGGCGGCGGAGCGCGTGGGACGTCGAGGCGATGCTCGACTCCCCCGAGGACATCGGCAGCTTCTACGCGGGCGGGCTGCTCTTCCAGCGCTTCGAGACCCTCGGCGAGCGCCTGGAGAAGAACGCCGCGGTCACCCGCGAGCAGGTGCGCGACGTGTGCGCGCGCCTCGCCGAGCCAGGCCGCCTGAACGTGCTCGCGGTCGGCATCCTCGAGGGCGGCGAGGGCAAGCGCCTCTCGCAGCTCGTGAAGGCCTTCCGCTGAGTCAGGGGCACGATCCGACACCGCCGAGCGCGCTCGACGGTCGGAGGACGCTGTCCCACGAGAGCATGTATTCTACACGTCGTGGTCGCGCGCGGGGCGCAGGAAGTCGACGAGCAGCCCGCTGACCGCGGTGGGCTCGGTCCAGTGGAGCATGTGCCCCGCCCCCGCGAGGCTCTCGCGTCGCACCGACGCGAAACACGCGAGGCGGTCCGCCTCGTCGGGCGGCTGGAAGCCGCTCGGGCCACCATCGACCGAGAGCACGGGGCACGTCACCCGACGCGCGAAGGCCTTGTAGGCCTCGGCGAAGAACGGCATCGGGGAGAGGGTGCGGTGCAGCGGATCGGCGAGCCACGACAGCGCGCCCCCCTCGTCTGCCCGCGCGAGCTCGGGCACGCGCCGGGCGAGCACCTCGGGGTTCACCCCGCTGTGGTTCTGCACGAGCCTCGCGAGCACGTCTTCGTGCGTGCCGATCGGCCGCGCGGTCGCTGCGCGCGCGCGCCGCACGTCCTCGATCCAGCGACGCATCCGGATGGGGGCGGTCTCGAACGGGTTGTCCAGCGGCCCCGTGCCCTCGAGCAGCGCGAGGCGCTCCACGCGCTCCGGGAACGAGCCCGCGTAGAGTGTGGCGACCGTACCGCCCATCGAGTGGCCGACCACCGACACGCGCGGCGGCGCGTCCGCGGCGCTCGCGCGCGGCACGCACTGGTCGACGACGTCGGCGAGGTCGAAGACGTAGTCGGGGAAGTAGTAGTAGCCGCCCTCGGGCACGCGGGGACCGCGCCCGAAGCCCCGCTGGTGAGGCGCGAGCACGCGGAGGCCCGCGGCGACGAGCGCCGGGGCGACCTCGCCCCACGTGCCCGCCGCGTCCATGAAGCCGTGGAGGAGCAGCACGGTCGGCGCGACGGCGTCGGAGGGCGCCGGCGCCCACTCGAGCACGGACTGGACGAGGCCGTTGGCCCGGATCGAGAGCTCGCGGGGGGTCATCGCGACACCTCGCCAGCGGTTCGGGCTCGCCATCGACCTGCGCTCGCCCCTCCGGGGCTCACTTGGCGGTTCATGGCCGACGTCCTAGCACCTCGGCCCCTCGAGGGGCCGACCGGATCAGTCGGACGGGCCGAAGAACGCGCGGATCTTTCCCAAGATTTCGCTCGAGCGCGCGTCGAGGTCGGCGTGCGCCTCCACGGGCAGCTCCAGCTGCCGCTCGTCGAGCTCGAGCTGCCGCTTGGCCAGCATCACGCTGAGGCGCTCGACCAGCTCGGGGTGCGCGGCGAGGAGCGGTTGCAGCGCGTCGTGCCCCACCACCAGCAGCTCGCACTCCTGCGTGGCGCGGACCGTCGCCGCGCGACGCGCGCCCGTCATGAGCGACATCTCGCCGAAGAACAAGTCCTTCCCGAGCCGCGCGATCTCGACCGGCCGCGAGCCGGCGAGCGACGCCTCGAGCAGCACGACGACCTCGCCGCGAAGGACCACGAAGAGGTCGTCCCCGGGATCGCCCTGCCGCAGGATGGTCTCGCCGGCAGCGTAGAGGCGGTTCGTGCAGCGATCGGCGAGGGCGCGGAGCGCGTCGCTCGGGATGAGCGCGAAGAAGGCGACCTTGGCGAGGGCGGCCTCGCGCTCGCCGGCGCGTGCGGTGGCGAGGGCGGCGCGCGCCTCGGTCGAGGTGTCGATGACGTGGAGATCGCGCTGCGGGAACGGGATCGTGATGCCGGCCCGCCGGAACGCGTACCACACGTGCTCGCGCACGGCGGAGTCGGTCCACGTCGCGAGGGCGAACGCCCGCGTGAAATAGTAAAGTGTGTAGACCACCGCGCTGTCGCCGAACCCGGCGAGGACCACGCTGGGCGCCGGGTGCGCCAGCGCGTCGGGGATGCCCTCGAGCGCGGACAGCGCGACGGTCTTCACCCGCTCGGGGGGCGCGTCGTAGGCGGCCGAGAGCTGGATCGACCGCCGAGACACGTCGGTCGGCTTCGTGAAGTTCCGGATGGTGTGGCGCGCGAGCGAGCCGTTCGGCACGAGGATGTCCACCTCGTCGAGCGTGCGCAGCTTCGTCGCGCGCCAGCCGATCTCGAGCACGCGGCCTAGGCTCCCGTCGACCTCCACCCAGTCGCCCACGTCGAACGCCCGCTGCGCCTGCACCGACAGCCCGGCGAAGACGTTGCCGAGCGTGTCCTGGAGGGCGAAGCCGACGACCGCCGACAGGACCGCACTGGTGGCGAAGAGCGAGCTCATCTCGAGGCCGCCGAAGCGCAGCGTGGCGAGCACCGCGAGCGCGTAGAGGAAGGCCTGCAGGAGATCCTCGAAGATCTTCGGCATCGGCGGGATGACGCGCTTCGTGAGGCGCGACTCGGACACGAAGAGGCCGGCCCCGCGCGCGGTCGTCATGGAGAGCAGGAACACCGCCAGCAGATCGAGGCGGGCCCGGAGCGCGCCACCGGCGAGCGCCCCGACCAGCGCGACCACGAGGTGGAGCGCGAAGAACGCGAGCGGCACGAGGAGCTTGCGGCGCGCACCGCGAGGGAGCGTCGCGATCAGCACGGCGAGCAGCGCCACCGCCACCGGCAGGAGCGCGCCGCCGGACGCCCAGAACGCACCGAGGGTCTCGAGCCAGTGAGCCACGTCCGATGCCTAGCAGAGCCGCGCCGACGCGTCGCGCGGGTCGCGCAGGCGCCCGCAGCGAGAGCGTGCCATTCTGCGCCACGTGCGCTGCTCGCGCTTGAACTTGCTCATGAAATTGCTTGGAACGGGCGTTGCTGTAGTCCAGGTATGCTGAACCGGATGCGCCGTCGCCCCCTCGTCGCTCTCAGGGCGCTCGTCGCGCTTACCGCGCTCGCCGCAGCCAGCGCGGCCCGCGCCGAGGAGGTCGAGATCGCGCCCCCCGCTCCGGCGCTCCCCGCTCCCTCGACGGCGGCGCCGCCTGCCGTGCCTCTCGCGCCCTCGACCGCGGCGCCACCTGACGTGCCTCCCGCTCCCGCGACCGCGGCACCCGCGCTCCCGCCTGCCGCGGCCACCCCGGAGCTCCCAGTCACCGGCGCCCCGAGCGCAGCCGCACCGGCGCTCCCGTTCGGCTCGTGCGCAGAGACGCCGCAAGGCTGCGCCGCCGAGTCGACGACCGCCGCCGGAGGCTGGTACGGCTACCAGACCCTCGTCACCGACGGCGCCTCGGTCACGCTCGGTCTGGCCGCGGCGAAGCTCGGCGGCTGGGCGGGCGTCGCGTCGCTCGGCACGTACCTGCTGGGCGCCCCCATCGTACACGCGGTCAACGGTCGCCCTGCCATGCTCGCCGTGAGCCTCGGCACCCGGCTGCTGAGCCCCGTGCTCGGCGCGGTCTCGGGGTTCGCGGTCGGCGGCGCGGTGGACGGCTGCCGAGGCGGCGGCGACTACGCGTGCGGGGGCCCCGCCGTGGGCGCGCTGATCGGCGCCGTGAGCGGCGTGGCGGCCGCGGTAGCGCTCGACGCCGCGGTCTACTCGCGGGTTCACCCCGACGCGCCCACGCCCTCAGCCGAAGCGCGCCACGCGCGCCACGCGGCTCGGTGGGACGGCAAGCCCACGCTCACGCCCACCGTCGCGGCCAGCGCCACGGGCGGCACCGTCGGCCTCGGCGGGGTCTTCTGAGCCGGGCGGGCTCGATCTCCAGCGAACTTCGCGCACGACCTCGCGCGGTCGGCACACTCTAACCATCTGTCATCAAAGGATTATTTATGAACTATCGGATCATGGCGGTGTGCGGAGTGTGGACGCTGCTCGCCCGGTCGGCGCTCGCCCAGCCGGCCGCCGGCGCCGAGCCCGCGCCGCCACCC
>CAZHGG010000454.1:0-5591 GCA_964531755.1 uncultured Polyangiaceae bacterium | reverse complement strand
CGGTGGTCGAAGACGTCTTGAACGAGGTAGTCGGAGACGGGCGCGTCCGCGGGGAGGCGGCGGGTGGCGCCGACGAGGCAGACCCCCAGCACGATCGTGGCGGCGTCGAAGCCCGCGAGCGCGCGGCCCGTCGCCGTCCGCGGGGCGCGCGCGCCGCTCTCGGCGACGTCGTCGGGCTCCGGGCCGTAGAGCTCGTAGCTCCCGGCCTGGGCCTCCGCCACGAGCGCCTGCCAGCTCGCCTCGTCGACCTCGCCCGCGAGCGCGCGGCAGCGCTCGTACGCGGCCGCGTCCACCGTGGTGTAGCTCCCCTCGACGCTCATCGTCGCTCCTTCGCGAGCCAGTGCCGCGAGCCAGCGCCGCGAGCATCGCAGGGCGGCGGTGTCCGCGCAACCGCGCCGCAGGGCGGAATCCACGCCCGCCGGGCGCGAGGTCCGGTACGACTGCAGCATGCCTCTTCGCCACGCCCCGTCGACCGTCGCCCCGCGCGCCTCGCGCTCGCGGGGTCCGTCTCGCTCGCCGCTCCTCGCGCTCGTCGCGTCGCTCGCCGCGTGTGTCCCCGCCCAGGCCCCTCCGGATCCGGCCGCGCCCACGACCCACGCGCGGGTCGCGAAGCCCCCGCCGAGCGCGGAGGTCGCCCGGGGCGCCGCGCCTCCTCCGCCGACGCTCCGCCTGCCCGCGGGCGTACGCTCCGTGCGCAACGCCGCGACGCTCACCGTGGTGCCGTCGCGCGAGGTGTTCGAGGGCGAGATGACCCTCGAGCTCGAGGTGGCCGCGCCGCTCTCGCTGCTGTGGCTGAACGCGGACGGCCTCACGCTGCGCGAGGCCCACGCGGGCGAAGGCGCGTCGGCGGTGAAGGCGTCGGTCGTGCCGGGCGGCGCCAGCTTCGTGGGCCTCGCGTTCGCGCGGCCGCTCGCGGGCCGCGCGACGGTGCACATCACCTACGAGGGTCGGCTCTCCAGCACCGAGACCGACGGGGCCTCGCGCCAGGTCGAGGACGGCCGCCCGTACGTGTTCACGCACTTCGAGCCGCTCGCCGCGCGGCGGGTGTTCCCCTGCCTCGACGAGCCCTCGTACAAGGCGCCGTGGCAGCTCACCCTGCGCGTGCGGCCCGGCGACACCGCGGTGTCGAACACGCCCATTTTGTCGAGCGAAGAGGGCAAAGACGGCCTCACCACCGTGCGCTTCGCGGAGACCCGGCCGCTGCCGAGCTACCTCGTCGCCTTCGCCGTGGGCCCGTTCGGCTACGTCGACGCCGGCAAGGTGGGCAAGACGCCCGTGCGCGTAGTCGTGCCGCACGGCAAGGAGGACTGGGCGCGCTTCGCCGTGGCGAGCACGCCGCCGGTGCTCACGGAGCT
Source organism: uncultured Polyangiaceae bacterium (assembly GCA_964531755.1). Lineage (GTDB taxonomy): Bacteria > Myxococcota_A > Polyangia > Polyangiales > Polyangiaceae > JAAFHV01. The sequence goes on along the minus strand of CAZHGG010000454.1, from coordinate 4,236 downwards.
CGAGAAGTACTTCGGCGGCCCGTACCCGTACGAGAAGCTCGACCTCATCGCGGTGCCCCTCTTCGGCGGCGCCATGGAGAACCCGGGGCTCGTCACGTACCGGCAGTCGCTCATCCTCGCCAAGCCCGGCACCGAGTCGACGGGCTTCCGCCGCGCGTTCGCGAGCGTCAACGCGCACGAGCTCGCGCACCAGTGGTTCGGCGATCTGGTCACGACCGCGTGGTGGGACGATCTGTGGCTGAACGAGGCCTTCGCCACGTGGATGACCCCGAAGATCATCGACGTCTACCGGCCCGAGTGGGGCGCCTCCACGCGGCGCGCGTCTTCGGCGAACGGCGCGATGCGCACCGACAGCCTCGTCAGCGCGCGCCAGATCCGGCAGCCCATCGCCTCGAGCGACGACATCAAGAACGCCTTCGACACGATCACCTACCAGAAGGGGGCCGCGGTCATCGGCATGTTCGAGCGGTGGGTGGGGCCCGAGGCCTTCCAGCGGGGCGTCCGCCGCTACATGCGCGAGCACGCGCACGGGACGGCGACCTCGCGCGACTTCCTCGCCGCGATCTCGGCCGAGGCGGGCCGGGACGTGTCCGCGCCTTTCGCGACGTTCCTCGACCGGCCGGGCGTGCCGCTCGTGGAGGCGGAGCTCTCGTGCGCGGGGAAACCCGAGCTGCGCCTCACGCAGTCGCGGTACCTGCCCGCCGGCTCGTCCGGCGACAAGGGCGGACCGCCCTGGCAGATCCCCGTGTGCGCGCGAGCGGGGAGCGGCAAGAAAAACATCGTCGAAACAGGCGCTTGCACTCTACTCACGGCCGAGAAGGGCGCGCTCGCGCTGCCCTCGTGCCCGGCGTGGGCCCTCCCGAACGACGGGGCGACCGGCTACTACCGCGTGGGCCACTCGCCCGCGCTCCTCGCGGGGCTCGGCGCGCACCTGGGCCGCCTCACCGCCGCCGAGAAGATCGCGCTCGCGGGCGACGTCCTCGCGGCGGTGCGCGCGGGCAAGGCCGACCTCGGCGCCTTCCTCGCGCTCGTCCCGGCGCTGGCGAAGGACGCCGACGTGCAGGTGGTCGAGGCCGCGCTCTGGCCGGTGGCGAGCCTGCGCGACATGGGGCTCGTCACCAAGGCGACGCGCGGCGCCTACGCCGACCTCGTCTCGCGCAGCTTCGGCCCGCGCGCGCGCGCCCTCGGCCTCCGCGCCAAGCCGGGCGAGGACGAGAACACCCGGTGGCTCCGCCCCGGGCTCGTGGAGGTCGTGGCCGACCAAGGCGAGGACCCGAAGCTGCGGGCGGAGTGCGCGAAGCTCGCGCGCGCGTGGCTCACCGACAAGGGCGCGATCGAGCCGGAGCTCGTCGGGACTGTGCTCGCCATCGCCGCCCGCTTCGGCGACCGCGCGCTCTTCGACGCCCTCGTGCGGGAGGCGAAGACCACGCGAGAGCGGCAGGACCGCGATCTCGCGATCGGCGCCCTCGGCCAGTTCCAAGAGCCCGCGCTCGTGTCCGCGTCGCTCGCGCTCACGCTCGACCCGGAGCTCGACGCGCGCGAGACCGTGCGCCTCTTGTGGGCCGCCACGCGCCTCCCGGAGACCGTGCCGCTCGCGTACGCCTTCCTCAAGGACCACTTCGACGCGCTCGTCGCGAGGCTCCCGAGGGACACCGCCGCGGGCTTCCCGAACGTCGGCGCGGCGCTCTGCGACGACGCCCGCCGGGGCGAGCTCGAGGCGTTCTTCGGTCCGCGGGCGTCGCGCTACGTGGGCGGCCCGCGCCTCTACGCGCAGGCGCTCGAGGGACTGCACCTCTGCCACACCTTCCGCGTGGCGCAGGAGCCCAAGGTGAGCGCGTTCTTCACCAAGAAGCGCTGAGGCCGCGCGCCTCTTTTCATGCAGCATGCACAGATTCGCGGGCGTGGCTCAGCGGCGCCGGCGGCCGCGCGCGAACGCGAGCGCGAAGCCCATGAGGCCGAGCGTGGCCCACGACGACGCGGAGCTCTCCGACGGGCGCGAGACCGTCCGGCAGCCGCAGCCCGACGCCTCTTCGCCCGCCGCCTGATCGCCGGGCCCGGCGCCCGGCCCGAGCTTCTTCTCGGCGAGGCCGCGGAGGTGCACCTCGGTGACGGGCCGGAGCGGGTCGTTCGACGTGAGCGACACCGGCACGTCGAACTTGCCCTCCTTGTCGGGCGTGACCACCACGCGCACGCTGCCCGTGCCGCCGCGATCGACCGTGGCGCGCTGCGTGTCGACGAAGGCCCAGGGGTGCGCGCTCGCGCTGTCGACGACGAGCAGCTCCTCCCCCACGTCGCTCACCTTGAGCGCCACGGTCGTGGCCGCGCCAACGGGCACGCTCCCGAGGTCCACCTCGGCGGGCGTCGAGATCTGCGGCAGCGGGATGTGCACGTCGACCTTGTCGAAGTCCCACGGCTCGGGCTTCGAGGGGGGGAGCGCGAGCGGCAGGTTGGCGATGGGGATGCTGAAGCTCGTGCCGAGGATCGTGAAGTAGAACGCCGGGATGAAGTGCAGCGTGGCCTGCCGCACGAGCTCGCCGTGGATGAACACGCTCGTGTCGATCGCCGGCGTGGGCGAGATGAAGAGGCGCGTGAAGGGGTTCTCGCGATCGACCCGGGTGGAGCCGCTCGGCTCGTCGAACCCGATGCGGAGCGTCGAGTACGTGGCGGAGAAATCGACCGCGCCGTCGAGCTCGAAGCCCCCCGAGATGCCGCGGATCGGGATGAACGAGTCGGTGAGCGAGATGCGCGCGATGCGCGTGGTCGGCGTGTTGACGGTGATCGACGCGGGCGGCGTGGCGCCCTTCCAGGCCCACGGGTTGAACGTGTTCGAGCCCTCGGCCAGGAGGTTCACGCTGGGGATCCCGGGCAGCTTGCCGCTCCAGCTGTAGTTCACGCCCGCGACGGAGACCGAGAAGCGGCCCTGCGCCTCCACCTCGAGGCCCTCGTCGAGCGAGAGCCGCCCGCGCCCCGGCTCGCCCTTGGGCGTGAGGGTGAGCGGCTCCGGCCACGTGGCGTCGAGCGTGCCCTCCATCGAGACGCCCACCCGCGAGTGGAGCTTCGCCACCACACGCACCTGCACCGGCGAGCCGCCCGGCACCCAGCCCGTGTCGAAGTCGAAGTCGAACGGGGCCTTCTCGGCCTTGGACACCGCGAGCGACGCGCGCTCGCACCGGGGCTCGGCGGCGGAGCACCGCGCGGCGTTCTCCGCCAGCGCCGCGGTGGGGAACAAGAGCGCGGCGGACGCCCCGAGCAGGGCGGCGAGAGGGAGGCGCATGGTACCAATTGCACCCTGCGCGAGGCCTCGCGTCAACGTCGGTGTGGGCGCGGCGTGGCCGCTCAGGCGCCCGCAGGGAACCCGAGGTACTCGGGCGGCACGCGCTCGGTGAGCCACACGCCGTTCGCGGACACGTAGAACACGTGCCCGTCGGCGTGCATGCGCGCCGCGTCCACCGTGAGCACCACGGGCTTGCCTCGGCGACCGCCCACGGCGCGCGCCGTGGCCGCGTCGGCCGAGAGGTGCACGTGGTGGCGCGCCATCTTCGAAAGCCCCGCCGCGCGGATGGGGGCGAGCGCCTCGGCCGGCGTCCCGTGGAAGAGGGTCGCGGGCGGCGAGGCCGGCGCGTACGCGAGCTCCACCTCGACCGTGTGGCCCTGGCTGGCGCGGATGCGCGCCCCGTCGTCGCTGAGCGCGAAGCGCCGCTTGGGGTTCTCCCGCACGACCTCGTCGAGGTGCTCACGCGTGATGGGGCGCCCGCGCTCGCGGCAGCGCTCGAGCAGGAGCGCCACGTCGACCCAGCCGTGGGGATCGAGCGTCAGGCCCAGCTCCTCCGGCCTGTGACGCAGCACGTAGCTCAGGAATTTGCTCGTCTTGACTAGGTCGTCCGTGGCCATGGGGCCCTCCTCTCGCGACAAGGTAGACAGCGCGGGCGCCGACGGCGACGATCCGTTTCCTATGAGCTATAGTTTGTGTGCATAGAATAGCCGTGAACTATGACGCGCTCTTTTCCTTCGTCGTCTTCGCCGAGCACCTGAATTTCACCCGCGCGGCGCGCGCGCTGCGCCTCTCCCAGCCGGCGCTGCACGTCCAGGTGAAGCGCCTCGGCGAGGCCGTCGGCGCGCCGCTCTACCGCCGCGAGGGGCGCGTGCTGGCCCTCACGCCCGCGGGGGCGCGGCTCGCCGCGTTCGGCCGAGAGACCCAAGAGCGCGACGCGCGCGCGCTGGCCGAGGCGCGCGGCG
>CAZHGG010000453.1:0-5597 GCA_964531755.1 uncultured Polyangiaceae bacterium | reverse complement strand
CCCCACCCCCGGGGGGGCCGCGGGGCGTCTCCCACCCGCGCCCCACCCCCCGCGCGCACCGCGCGCCCCCCTCTTTCCCCCCGCACCGCGCCCCCGGCGCGGCCCGCTACGCGAGCCCGACGAACAGGTTCTGCACGTCGTCGTCGTCGTCGAGCGCCTCGAGGAAGGCCTCGACCTCCGCGCGCGCGGCGTCGTCAAGCGAAGCCGCGCTCACGGGGTTCTTCGGCCGCCACACCAGCGAAAACTTGGCGACGGTGAAGCCCCGCTCCGCGAGCGCCTTCGCCACGGCGTCGACCTCGCCCGGGCTCGTATAGAAGCTGGTCGCGCCGTCCTCACCGGCCTCGAGATCGTCCGCGCCGGCCTCGAGGGCGGCCTCCTCCGGGTCGGCGCCCGCGGGGCCCGTGGCCTCGACGTGGCCGACGCGCGCGAAGTCCCACGACACCGCGCCCGAGGCCGCGAGTTGGCCTTTCTTGAACAACATCCGAATGTTCGCCGACGTACGGTTCTTGTTGTCGGTCAGGCACTCCACGATCACGGGCACCTGGTGCGGCGCGAAGCCCTCGTACGTGACGCTCTCGTAGACGGCCGCGCCATCGAGGAGCCCGGCGCCCTTCTTGATCGCGCGCTCGATGGTGTCGCGAGTCATCGACTGCTTGCGCGCGGCCTCGACGACCATGCGCAGGCTCGCGTTCGACGCGGGATCGGCCCCGCCGCGCGCGGCGATGGCGATCTCCTTCGCCAGCTTGGTGAAGATCTTCCCCTTCGCGTTGGCGGCTGCCTCGCGATGCTTCTGCTTCCACTGTGCGCCCACGAACCCGCTCTAGCACACCTCCGGCTCCTCCCCGACAGGCGGAGGAGGCCTCGTCGGAAGCAGCGCCGCGCCGGTCGCTACGCGGGCGCGCCGAACAGCCGGGCGCGCGCGCGGTCGATCATGCCCATGGCGGCGTGGGCCTTCGTGTCGTCGCGCACGGAGAGGCCGACCCGCCGCATCCACGCGAGCTCCTCGGCGTCGAGCGGGCCGCGGTCGAGCGCGGTGAGCGCGGCGTCGAGCTCGCGGCCGTCCTTCGGCCCCGCGAGCGTCGCGTGCACGTGGGGGCTCGTGAGCGCGAACCGGTAGCAGTCGCTCGCGTCGGGCACGCGCTCGCCGGGCGGCACGAGGCGCGGGTCGAGCAGCGAGCCCCACCGCGTCGCGGTGAACGCGAGCACGCCGGGGGCGGCGCCGAGCTTCGGGAACACCTCGCGCTCCGCGCCGGGGTGCGCGGCGTTGTAGCGCACCATCACGCCGTCGACGCCGTCGAGCTCCGCCATGCGCGGCAGGAGGGTGCGCGCGTGCGACGAGATGACGATCTTCTTGACCATCCCGCGCTCGCGCAGAGCCAAGGCCGCGTCGAGGATGCGGCGCGGCGGGAGATCGTTCCACCAGCCGAGGCTCAGCACGTCGACGTAGTCGGTGCGCAGCGCGAGCAGGGCCAGCGCCACCGAGGGGCGCATGAGGAAGCCGAGGCGCGTGTAGCTCTGGATCGCGAGGACGACCGACTCGCGGTCGCGCGCCGCGAGCCGCCGCAGGCCCGCGCCGAACGAGCGCCGCCGGCGCAGGCCCCAGAAGAAGAAGTTCACGCCGCGCTCGTGCGCGCGCTCGAGGTCGCGTCCACCGACGCCATAGCTCGAGGCGATGGCCACGCGGCTCACGAGCGGTCCGCCTGCCCCGAAGGGCACTCGTTCGAAGGTCATGGTCGTCTCCTCAGGAGGGCGGGTTCGAGGACGCGGCGGGCAGCGCCTTCAGCGACGGCGTGAAGCGGTCCATGACCCAGCGCGTGGTGCTGGGGAACCACCGGCTGAGCGCGCCCGACCGCGGGTAGATCACGCGCGCGGTCTTGCGCTCGATCGCGAGCCGCACGAGGCGCGCGAGCTCGGCCTCGGTGCCGGTGGGGAACGCCGAGAGCAGCTTCGACTCCTCGAACTTGTTCATCGCGGCCTGCGCCATCTCGGTGGAGGCGATGATGCCGGGGTACACGGTGACGACGTGCACGCCGGTGCCGCGCAGCTCGCCGCGCAGGGACTCGGAGGCCGCGGCGAGGCCCGCCTTGGCCGCGTTGTAGTGGGTCATCCCCGGCGTGGGCGCGAGGGCCGCCATCGAGGCGACGTCGACGATGGTGCCGCTCCCCCGCGCCAGCATCGAGGGCAGCACCGCCCGCGTGAGGCGGAGGGGCACGAGGAGATCGACCGTGAAGAGCGCGTCGGCCTCGTCGGGGTCGACCGTGGCCGTGGGCGCCACGATCTGCACGCCGGCGTTGTTCACGAGCACGTCGATCGAGCCGAGGGCCTCCTCCGCAGAGGCGAGCCACCCCGTGGCGTTCTTCGCGTCGGAGAGGTCCCACGGGGCCACGTGCACGCGCGCGGAGAGCGTCGCGGCGGTGAGCTCGTCGGCGAGGGCGCGGAGGCGGTCCTCCCGCCGCGCGACGAGGGTGAGCACGTGGCCGTGCTTCGCGAGCTCGCGCGCGAGAGAGGCTCCGATGCCGGACGAGGCTCCAGTGATGGCGATGTGCATGGCGAGGGCTCCGAGGGTGACGAAGTTTGAACGTTGTGACTGGTTTGGTTTTTGGGTCAGTAGAGGGCGTGCAGAAGCGCTCAGGGCGCGCAGAGGCCGTGGAGCACGAGGTCGAGGCCGACGCGGACGCGGGCCTCGACCTCGCGGGCGCGCGCCGGCGTCTGCGGGCCGCGGTAGGCGGCGAGCTGGAAGTCTTGGAGGAGGCTCGCGACGGTGTCGACCTCGAGATCGGCCCGAAAGAGGCCCTGGCGCACGCCGATGCGGAGCACCTCGACCACGTTCGCGCGGCCGACCTCGCGGAGCCCGTCCAGGCGCTCGGCCCAGTCGGGCAGGGCGCGGAGGGTCTCGCCCAGCAGGAGATCGAGCACCAGCGGGTGGCGCTCGACGTGCTGCATGGCCGTGGTGAGGAGGGTGCCGAGGAGCTGGTCGGCCGGCACGCGGGGGTCGATGGCGCGCGCGCACTCCGACTGCCACGCGCGGACCTCGCGGTGCAGCACCTGGTAGAAGAGGTCCTCCTTCGACTCGGCGGCGAGGTACACGGTGCCCTTCCCCACGCCCGCCTCGCGCGCGATGTCGTCGATGGACGCCTTCTTGAACCCAAAGCGCGAGAAGGCGCGGGCGGCCTGGAGCAGAATGCAGTCTTTCTTGGCGGCGTCCAACGAGTGACTGATATAGTTCTTTGGTCAGTTCTGTCAAGGGCGCCTCCACGCGGACGCGTCGATCGCGCCGGTAGCCTGCCGGTAGCCTTGGGGCGATGGCCCCCGAGCTCCAGACCCCGCGCCTCGTGCTCCGACCGCTCGACCCGGGCGACGCCGACGCGCTCTTCGCGCTCTGCTCCGATCCGGTGGTGATGGAGCACTTTCCGGCGACGCTCACGCGGGGCGAGAGCGACGTCCTGCTCTCCAAAATCCTCGCGAGCATCGAGGAGCGCGGCTACGCCGTGTGGGCCGTGGTCGTGCCCGACACCACGCCGTTCGCCGGGTTCGTCGGGCTCTCGGCGCCGGGGTTCATCCCCGGGCTCGAGCTCGCGTGGCGCCTCGCGGCGCCGTTCTGGGGGCGCGGCTACGCGCGCGAGGCGGCCCGCGCCGTCGCCACGTTCGCCTTCGAGACCCTCGGCGCCGACCAGGTGGCGGCGTTCACGACCCCCATGAACCGCCGCTCCCTGCGCGTGATGGAGGCGCTCGGGATGGAGCGCGACGAGGCCTCCGACTTCGACCACCCGCGCGTGCCGGAGGGCCACCGGCTGCGGCGGCACCTGGTCTACCGGCTCGCGCGGCCTGCGGCCCCCGACCGCGGCGCCCGGAGCGTCGCGGAGCGCTTCGCCGCCGCGCTCGACGCCGACGCGTTCGAGATCGCGAGGCCCCTCTTGGCGCCGGGGTGCGTGTACGAGGTGCGCGGCGAGACCCTGGTCGGACCCGACGCGATCTTGCGGTCGTACGCCGCGGCCTCGCGGAGCGCGCGCCGCGCCTTCGAGCACGTGGCGTACGAGAGCGCGGTCGAGGCCACGCCGGCGGGCGCGCGCGTGCGCTTCGTCGACGTCCTCGGGCTCGGCGGGCGCGAGCACCGGCACGCGTCCCGCCAGCACCTCACCCTCGACCCCTCGGGGGCGAGCGTGGCGCGCATCGTCCACGAGGATCTGCCTGGAGAGCGTGAGGCGCTCGCGGCGTTCGTGGCGGCCGCGGCGACGACGAGCGCCGAGGTCAGCGCGTGAGCTTGGTGATGATCTCGGCGTGCTGGGGGAACCGCGCGAGGAGCGCGGCGCGGTCGTCCATCACGAAGTCGGCGAAGTCGAAGCCCGGGGAGACCGTGCAGCCGACGAGCGCGTACGGAGCCTCGCCCTCGGGGTAGGTGCCAAACACGCGCCCGTGGGGCACCACGTGGAAGGGTCGCTCGCCGCGCGCGTAGTCCTTGCCGAGCACGAGATCGCGGCGCTCGCCTCCCGGGTCGATGGTGACGATGCGGAGGGCGCCGCCGTCGTAGTGGTGCCAGCACTCGTCGCTCTTGATCGTGTGGAGCGCCGAGAACGTGCCGTGGGGCACCATGAAGTAGATCGCGGTGGAGAAGCTGCGGTCGGCCGGGAAGCGGCCCGGCAGCGCGTCGCGCGCGACGCCCTCGGTGGCGCGGTAGAGCTCGCGGTAGAAGCCGCCCTCGGGGTGCGGCGCGAGCTCGAGCTCGGACACGAGCAGGTGAGCGGGGAGCATGGGTGAGGAATACACGAAGTCGCGCGCGCGGGGCGCTCTTCGCGCGCGCGTCACGCCACAGCGGGCGGGCCGATGCGCAGCGCGAGGCGCCCCGCGAGCGGCAGGGCTCCCACGCGGTAGAAGCGCGGGTAGATCACGCGGGCGCGGCCGGCCTCCACCGCCGAGAGGGTGAGCCGCGCGAGCTCGTCGGGGCAGCCCGTGGGCATGAGCCGCGACGCGAGCCCGCGGCCGTACTGGTCGCGCGCCTTGTCCTCGAGCGCCGAGCGGATGGCGCCCGGGTACAGCGTGACCACGTCGACGCCGCGCGGGCGGAGCTCGGCCCCGGCGATCTCCGAGGCCATCCCGAGGCCGGCCTTGGCCGCCCCGTAGAACGCGCACCCGCGCAGCGACACGAGGCCCGCCATGCTGGCCACGTTCACCACGAAGCCGCGCCCGGCCGCCGCCATGGCCGGGGCGCACGCGTGCATGAGGCGCAGCGGCGAGACGAGGTCGACCATGAGGAGGGCCTCGGCCCGCTCCCACGGCAGGGTCTCGAAGTGCCGCACCTCCATGAAGCCCGCGCAGTTCACGAGCCCCGTGACCGGGCCGCGCGCCCGCTCGGCCTCCGTGAGCACCCGGGCCGTGGCCTCCATGGAGCCGAGGTCGCACCCGAGGGCTTCGGCCTCGCCGCCGGGCACGCGGAGCTCGTCGGCGAGCCGTCGCGAGCCCTCCTCGTCCCGGTCGACCAAGGTGAGCGACGCGCCGGGCGCGCGCGCCCGCACCTCCCGCGCGAGCGCCCCGCCGATGGCCCCGGACGTGCCAGTCACGAGCACGTGCGCGGGCGCCCGCCAGTGCCGGCGCGCGTCCAC
>CAZHGG010000452.1:0-5604 GCA_964531755.1 uncultured Polyangiaceae bacterium | reverse complement strand
CCTTGCGGCGGCGCTTGGGCGGCTCGACCTTCTCGATTTTCTCGAGCTTCTTCACCCGTGACTGCACCTGCGCGGCGTGGCTCGCGCGGGCCTTGAAGCGCGCGATGAAGGCCTCCTCCTTGGCGAGCATGGCCTGCTGGCGCTCGTACTGCGCCTCCGCGTTCCGCTCGGCGATCGCGCGCTGGCGCTCGTAAAAGTCGTAGTTGCCCGAGTACGTGGTGAGCTCGCCGCCGTCGATCTCCAGGATCTTGCTCACGATGCGGTTCATGAACTCGCGATCGTGCGAGGTCATGACGAGCGCGCCGTCGAACGACTTGAGGTAGCCCTCGAGCCAGAGGATCGACTCGAGGTCGAGGTGGTTCGTGGGCTCGTCGAGGAGGAGCACGTCGGGCCGCATGAGGAGCACGCGGGCGAGCTCGACGCGCATCTTCCAGCCGCCCGAGAGCGCCTCCACCGGCCCGTCCATCACCTCTTGCGCGAACCCGAGGCCCGCGAGCACCTCCCGCGCGCGCCCCTCGAGGGCGTACCCGCCGAGCTCCTCGAAGCGGGCCTGGGCCTCGCCGTAGCGCTGGACGAGCGCGTCCATCTCGTCGGCGCGGTCGGGGTCCGAGAAGGCGCCCTCGAGCTCGCGGAGCTCGCTCGCGACCTCGGCGACGGCCCCCGCGCCCGCCATCGCCATGGCGACCACCGTCGCTCCGCGCATGTCGCCCACGTCCTGGCTGAAGTACCCGATGGTCGTTCCGCGGTCGACCGAGACCGAGCCGGTGTCGGGCACTTCCTCCTTCAAAATCATCCGGAAGATCGTGGTCTTACCCGAGCCGTTGGGGCCCACGAGCCCCACCTTCTCGCCGCGGTTGATGGCCGCGGAGGCTTCGGTGAAGAGGATCTGCTGGCCGTGCTGGCGCCCAATCGAGTCGAGCCGGATCATGAGGGGCGACTCGATACACGAGCCGCCACGACAACGCGAGCGCCGCCTTCGCGCCCCCGCTACTCGAGGCTGGTCCTCGAGGGGCGCGTCGCCGCGATGGGGAGCTCGACCACGAAGCGCGCGCCGAACACGCTCTTGTCCAGGGTGAGGTTGCCGCCGTGGCTCCGGGCGACCTCGCGGGCGATGCCGAGGCCCAGCCCCGAGCCCCCCGTGGCCAGCGCGCGCGACCGCGCGCCCCGGAAGAACGGCTCGAAGATGCGGGAGCGGTCCTCGTTGGGCACGCCCTCGCCCTCGTCCTCGACCACGACGACGGCGAAGGCGCCCTCGCGGGTGCCCGTCACCCGCACGAGCGACCCTCGCGGGGAGTGCGTCACGGCGTTGTCGATGAGGTTGCGGAACAGCCGGGCGAGATCGTTGGGCCGCCCCTCGACCAGGATGTCGAGGCCGGACAGCTCGAACCCGACCTCGAACTCCTCCGCGCGGGTCCGCGCGAGCTCGACGGCGTTCTTCACGATGGCCTCGAGGGAGGCCTCCTCGAGGTCCGACGCGACGCTCGTCCGCGCGAGCGCGAGCAGGTCGTCGGTCAGCTCCTTCAGCGCCTGCGTCGACTCCAGGGCGGAGCGGATCGCTCGCCGGAGCTCGGGCGCGTCGCGCTCCTTCCTCACGGCGAGCTGCAGCTCGCCATAGAGCTTGGTGAGCGGCGAACGGAGCTCGTGCGCGGCGTTCGCCAGGAAGCGCCGCTGGGCGGCCAGCAGCGTGGCGATCGTGTCGATCATGTCGTCGATGTCGGTGGAGAGCTGCATGAGCTCCGGGTCGCCGGAGCGCGCGCCGACCCGTGCGGACAGATCTCCCGAGGTGACGCGGTGGGCGACTTCGGCGATGCGATCGTGGTCGCGCGTGACTCTCCGCGCGACCACGTAGGTGACGAGCGACGTCCACAGCACCGCGGCGAGGTACGCGATGCCGAGCGCGTCGCGGCGGGCCGCGGAGAGGTCGTCGAGCTCGGTGCGTGGGGCCGCGACGAGCAGCGCCTTCTGCGGGTGCCCGGGCACATCGACGAACACCGCGCGGTAGTGCACGCCCTCGTGCCAGAAGTTGAACGCCTCGCCGGCCTCGTGCGCGATGTAGGTGCGCGACGGCGGCTTGGTCGCGAAGGGCGGCGTCGCCGTGATCGGGCGGTCTTGATCGCCGTAAAACACCCCGGGCAGGGGCCTTCGCCGTGGCAGAAACTGGAAGCCACGGGAGGGGGCGTCCGCCACCTCCTCGGCGCCGTCGATCTGCAGCCGCCGATCGAGCCGCGCCTCCGGCAGCCGCGCGAACTGCCGGAAGAGGGTCCCGAAGACCGCTCCCAGGGTCAGCACGGTGAGGAGGATGCTCGCCGCGAGGAGCCGAAAGCGGAGGCTCACGCGTCGCTCAGGGGCGCGTCGCGCGGAGGCGGTAGCCCACGCCGCGCACGGTCTCGATCATCCAGGACATGGCGCCGAGCTTGTCGCGCAGCCGGCTCACGTGCACGTCGAGCACGCCGGAGCCGGGGTCGAACTTGAGCTGCCACACGTCCAGCAGGATCGCCGCGCGGGGCACGGGCTCCTGGCCGGCGAGCGCGAGCCGCGACAGCAGGGCGAACTCCTTCGCCGTGAGGTCGAGCGGCGCCCCCTGGAGGGTGGCGCGCCGGGTCATGCGGTCGAGCGAGAGCGGGCCCACCTCGAGCGCGGCGCCGATGCGGCCACGGCGCGAGAGCGCCGCCACCCGCGCGAGCAGCTCGTCCACGTCGAACGGCTTCGTGAGGTAGTCGTCAGCGCCCGCGCGGAGGCCGGCGACCTTGTCGGACAGCTCGCCGCGCGCGGTGAGCATGAGGATGGGCGTCGTGAGGCCGCTGGAGCGCAGGCGCTGAGCGACCTCCGGCCCGCTGGAGTCTGGCAGCATCCAGTCGAGGAGGATGACGTCGAACCCGCCGGGCGGCGCCTGCTCGAGCGCGCTCGAGCCGGTGTCGGCGACGGCGGTGGAGTGGCCTTCGTCCTCCAGCACGCGGACCAGGAACTCGCTCAGCTTGGGGTCGTCTTCGACAACGAGGAGGTGCACACGGTGAGCGTAGCAGCCCGCGCCGCCCCGCGCCGCGCCTCGCGTCGCCGCCCGGGCACGGCGCGCGGCGCGCCGGCCCTCGCCTTCGCAGCGCCGCGGGCGCGGAGAGGGTGCACGATGAACCTAACGAAGAGTTCATGTGCCGCCGCGCAGCCGGCTCGCGCGCCGCTCAGAACCCGGGGCTGTGGCCCGAGAGGCTCGGCGCGCGGGCCGAGCTGACAGGCACGCGCTCGGGGGGCGCCGCCAGCGCGCGGATCGAGTGGTGCGCGTCGGCCTCGCTGCCGTGCCGCGTCGGGCCCCCGTCCCCGGTGGCGCTGAAGAAGAGGGGCGCGGCGGGCTCCGGGGACGGCGTCGTCGGTGTGCGCGCCGGGCTGGGCGCGTCGCGGTCGCGGAGCAAGGCGAACGAGGCGAGGCCAGCCGCGGCGGCGACGGCGACGGCCAGGAGCAGGTCGCGTCGAGAGCGAGTCATCAGCACTCGATGATATTCACGGCGAGCCCGCCGCGCGCGGTCTCCTTGTACTTCGTCATCATGTCGGCGCCCGTCTGGCGCATCGTGGCGATGACCTTGTCGAGCGAGATGCTGTGCTTTCCGTCGCCCGAGAGCGCGAGCCGCGCGGCGTTGATCGCCTTCACCGACGCCATCGCGTTGCGCTCGATGCACGGCACCTGCACGAGCCCGCCGACGGGATCGCACGTCAGCCCGAGGTTGTGCTCCATGCCAATTTCCGCTGCGTTTTCCACCTGTTCGGGGGTCCCGCCGAGCACCTCGGCGAGCCCCGCCGCCGCCATGCTGCAGGCGACGCCCACCTCGCCCTGACAGCCGACCTCAGCCCCTGAGATGGAGGCGTTCCGCTTGTACAGGGTGCCTATCGCGGCGGCGGTCAGCAGAAAGCGGTGCGCCCCGTCCTCTCCGGCGTTGGGGATGAAGCGGAGGTAGTAGTGCAGCACGGCGGGGAGGATGCCGGCGGCGCCGTTGGTGGGCGCCGTGACCACGCGCCCGCCCGCAGCGTTCTCCTCGTTCACGGCGAGCGCCCACAGGTTCACCCAGTCCATCGCCACCAGGGGATCGGTCGTGCGCGTGTCGCACGTGAGCTTGCGGTGGAGCGCCGCCGCGCGCCGCCGGACCTTGAGGCCCCCGGGGAGGATGCCCTCGCGCTCGCACCCGCGCTGCACGCAGCGCTGCATGGCGTGCACGATGCGGCCGAGCCCCTCCCGGAGCTCGCTCTCCGAGCGCAGAGCGCGCTCGTTCTCCAGCATGAGGGTGCTGATCGACAGGCCGTGCTGCTCGGTGAGGGCGAGCAGCTCGGCCCCGTTCGCGAAGCGGAACGGCGGGCGCGGTCGCTCGCCGACGCCGGGGAGGGTGGGCTCCACGGCGCCGTCGTCGACGACGAAGCCCCCGCCCACGGAGTAGTAGATCCGCGAGACCTCCGTCGGCGGGGCGTCGGCCGCCGCGCTTGCGTCGGGGAGCGCGCGGAGCTGCGCGGTGAAGCGCATGCCGTTGGGGTGCACGGGCAGGCTGCGCCGCCGGTGGAAGACGAGATCGGCGGGCTCGAAGGGGACGTTCGCCCAGCCGAGCAGGCGCACCTCCCGCGCCGCGCGGATCGCCTCGACGCGGGCGGGCGCCGTGTCGGGATCGACCTCCTCGGGGCGCTCGCCCTCGAGCCCGAGCAGCACCGCGAGGTCGCTGCCGTGCCCCTTGCCGGTGTGCCCGAGGGAGCCGAAGAGCTCCACTTTGAGGCCGCTCACGCGCGCGAGGAGACCGGTGGTGTCGAGCTCGTCGACGAAGCGTCGGGCCGCGCGCATCGGGCCCACCGTGTGGCTGCTCGACGGGCCGATCCCGATCGTGAACATGTCGAAGAGGCTGAGGTGCACGGGGCATGATCGCCTCGCGGCGCTCGCGTCACAAGCTCGGCGGCGTCAGCCCTTGCCGAGGCGCCACTGCCGAGCTTGCCCGAGCAGCTCGAGCACCTTCTGGCCCCCGTAGCCGAGGCGGGCCACCTCGGACGCGTCGAGGTGCGCCTGGTCACGGAGGCCGCCCCACGCGAACCCGAGCTCGAAGGTCTCGGGGTAGGCCTCGCAGAGATCCGACAGGAGCGAGGCCGCCGCGTGGTCGCAGTCGCCCTCCTGCACGTAGAAGCCCACGTGCAAGCCGAAGCGCCGGCGGTACTCGTCGAGCTCGGAGGTCACGCGGATCTTCGAGCTGTACACGGGCCGGCCCGCGCTCGACTTCACCGTGTCGAGCAGGCTCGCGCCGTTGAACATCACGCTCTGGCCGTGGGCCACGCGCCCCGCGTCGCACGCGGCCTGAAGATCGCCGGCGTAGTGGAAGAATTGGATCTCGCGCGGCCCCGGGTGGTGCACGCCGTCCACGACCTGCGAGGCGCTCGACACGCCCTCGATCTCCTCTCGCAAGAAGGCGCCCACCGCCACCACGTGCACGCCGCGCGCGTTCAGCGCGCGCACGAGGTCGCAGAGGAACTCGGGGGTGCTTCGCAGGCTCTTGATTTCGATGATGACCGAGAGGCACGGCTTGCCGGTGACCTCGCGGTGCACCTCCACCGCGCGCCGCACGGGCCAAGGCGGGGCGAACGTGTTGC
>CAZHGG010000451.1:0-5609 GCA_964531755.1 uncultured Polyangiaceae bacterium | reverse complement strand
CGGGCCTGCCTCGCGTGGCGCTCGCGAGCGACGGCGGCGTCGAGCGCCCGCCCGAGCTGCTCGAGCTCTGGAAGCGCGCAGGCGAGGGGGTCGAAGAGGACCTGATGCGGCTCGGCCAGACCGAGGGCGCGGCGGGCCTCGCGGAGGGCGCGACCACGCCGGAGGCGCGCCTGCTGGCGGCGCGGGCGATGGCCCACTCGCACGGCCTCGCCGGCCTCGCGTGGCTCGGCGAGCGCGCCGCCAGCGACGAGCTGGAGATCGCCCGCGAGGCCGCCCGCTCGGCGGTGGCCCTCGCGGCGCGTGGCCGGGATCAGCGCGACCCGGAGGACGCCGAAGAGATGCGTGCAGGATGCAAGTGGCTCCTCGCCGCCGCCCGCGACGAGCGGCGGGACCGCCAGGTGCGCGTCGACGCCGTGCGGGCCGTGCGGCTCCTGCTCGACCGAGGGTGCGCGAAGGCCGAGGAGATCCCCACCGCGCTCGACCTCAAGCCCTGACGCGCCCGCGCGAGGGAGCCGCTCAGGGGGTCTTGCAGTCCTTGATGGGCTTCAGCAAGGCGTCGAAGCAGGCGCCCTGCTCGGCGCACGACTTGGCCAGGCACGCCGTCGCGCCCGCCCCCACGCCCTTGTAGGCGTACGCCGCCGCGGAGCAGAGCTCGGCGTCGGGGAACGCCACGCCGCACTCGTTCACCTTCGCGAGGCAGGCCGCCACGTAGTCGCGCGCGGCCTGGCCGCCCACCGCCTCGCCCGCCTGCGCGATGCAGAGATCGTCGCCCAAACACGAGGGTGAGCCGAAGCAGCGCGCGTAGGACGCGACCGCCGCGGGCTCGACGATTCGCCCATACACGCACTTGGTGGCGTCGTCGCACGGGTCGGCCACGCCGCCGCCGTCGAAGCACGCGGCGCGGCTCGCGCGCGCGTCGCAGATGAGCTTCTGTTCGGGCGTGAGCGCGCCCCCCTCGGCGGCGGCGTCTTTCGCGCCGGAGTCCTGCGGGGGCGTGGGCGCCGCGTCGGGCGCCGCGTCGGGCGCCGCGTCGGGCGAAGGCGGCGGGGCCGCGTCGGCGGTCGTCGTCGCGTCGGCCCCCGCGTCGCTCGCGGTCGTGGTGCTGCTGCACGCGGCGAGGGTCGAGGCCGCCAGGAGGGTGGTGGCGAGGGCGAGCGGCAGCGCGGCGAGGGCGGGCTTCATGGCGCACTCCCTTCGGTCGCACGCCCTCGCCCCCGGCGCGCTTGCGTGTTCATGGCTCATGAAAGCCACGGCCTCTGGTCCAGCGCAAGGTCCTTACGACAACGTCGGCTCGATGCGCGCCGACGCGCACGACGGCACCCCTTCAAAGGGCGAGGGCCGCCACGACCGCGTCGACGTCGTTCGCGAGCTCGAGGGGGCGGTTCTGCCGCACGCCTTCGCCCACGCCGCGGGGCAGGGTCCCCTCGTGGGTGGCGACCTTCAGCTCGGTGAACTTGAGCGCGCTCGCCGTGGAGATCACGACCACGCGGTCGGAGCGCGCGATGACCCCGCGCTCGCGGAGCTTGCGGGCCGCGACGAGCGCGACGGAGGTGTGCGGGCACACGTAGAGGCCGCTGCGGTCGGCGCGATCCGCCTCCGCCGCGAGCTCGGCCTCCGTCGCGTCCTCGGCCTCGCCGCGCATCGCCTCGAGCGCGGCGATCGCCCGGGGCGCGCTCACCGGGGCGCCGATGCGGATCGCAGAGGCCAACGTGTCCCCCGCCTTCACGGGAGTCACCGCGCGCGCGCCGGCGCGGAAGGCGCGTACCATCGGGTTCGCCGAGGCGGCCTGCGCGATGCACAGCCGCGGCAGGCGGTCGACGAGCCCGAGCCGGTGGAGCATGCCGAACCCCGCGTGGAGCGCCGCGGCGTTCCCGAGGTTCCCGCTCGGCAGCACGACCCAGTCCGGGACGCTCCACCCGAGCTGCCGCGCGAGCTCGAACGCGACGGTCTTCTGCCCCTCGATGCGGAGGGGGTTCATGCTGTTGGCGAGGTACACGAGCCCACGCCGCGACAGCTCGGTCACGAGCGCCATGCACCCGTCGAAGTCGGTGTCGAGCGCGAGCACCTTGGCCCCGTGCGCGAGCGGCTGCACGAGCTGCGCCGTGGACACCTTGCCCCGCGGGAGCAGCACGACGACGGGCACGCCCGCCGCCGCGCCGTAGGCGGCGAGCGCGGCCGAGGTGTCCCCCGTGCTGGCGCACGCCACCGCCCGCGCGGTCAGCGCCCCGCTGGCCTGCCCGTCGACGACCGCGCTCACGAGCACGGTCATGCCGAGGTCCTTGAAGGACCCCGAGTGCGATGTGCCGCACTGCTTCACGTAGAGCTCAGGGACATCGATCGCCTGGCCGTAGCGCCGCGCGTGGACGAGGGGCGTCTTGCCCTCGCCCAGGGTCACGACGTGGGCGGGCGCGAGGCCCGGCAGCACCCACTCGCGGAACGCCCACACGCCCGAGCCGTCGAGGCCGAGCGCGGCGCCGGCCCGGGCATCGAAGAGGGCGCGCCACTCCGCGGCGGAGCGCGCGGCGAGCGCCGCCTCGTCGTGCACGACCTCGAGCAGACCGTGGCACGTCGCGCAGCGCGGCTCGGCGAGCGTGAGCGGCAGCCGCCCGACGCACCCCGCGAAGCAGCGAACGTGGGCCTCGGCCTTCATGACGACGCCTCGCCTGCGGCGGCGCCTTCAGCTCGGGCTCGCCATCGACCTTCGCGCGCCCCTTCGGGGCGAACTGCCAGGTTCAAGATAGTCAAGATGGTTTCCCTATTTCGGCACGCACCGCAAAACGCGCGGGTTGTCGGGCGCGGGCAGGCAGCGCTCGGAGCTCGGGCAGTCGGAGTCGAGGCAGCACACGTCGCGGCACACACGGCTCGTGGTGGAGCCGTCCGGCTGGCCGTTGGACTCGAGCTCGCACTGGGTGCTCGCGCAGTCGTTGCCCGTCGTGCACGGCGCCTTGGCCGCCGCGCGGGAGCCGGTGGGGAGGCAGTGCTGGACGATGTCCGTGCCGAGACCCGCCACGTTCCAAATGCACGAGTTGCCGGCCCCGCACTGTGAGCTCGCGCAGCACCGCACGCCGCACGCGGTCTCGGAGATGCAGTAGTTCGAGCGGCAGTTCGAGTTGAGGGTGCACGCCCCGCCCGCGTCCTTCGCCACCGTGCTCGGCGGGTTGGCGCAGACGAAGCCCGTGTACTTGGACGAGAGCGTACGCACGTTGCAGGTGCCGCCCGCGCAGTCGCTGTCGAGGCAGCACGTGTCGATGCAGCGCTTGCCGCCGCTCCCGCCGAGGTCCGCGCAGAGGCCGCTGCGGCACTCCGTGTTGGTGCCGCAGGGCGTGCCGCCCTTGGCGCCGCCCGACGAGGGCAGGTTGCGGTCGGGGGCGAGCGCGGTCGCCGCCACGCAGTAGCTGCCACCCGAGCCGGGCGAGAGGCACACGAACCCCGCCGCGCACTGGTCGGAGGTGCAGCAGATCTTGGTGCACACCGGGCCCGAGGCCTGCGCGGCCTGCCCGAGGAGCCCCTCGGTGCCGCACAGCAGCCCGGCCGCGCACTCCTTGTCGAGGCGGCAGGCGCCGCCGAGGGGCGCAGGGCCCACCGCGGAGTCGCGTCGATCCGGCCCGGCGTCGACCGGGGGCTCCAGCGTGTCTGGGACCTCGGCGTCCTCTGGTGGGGGCGGCGGCTGCGCCGTGTCCGCGGGGCTGCCCGCCACGCAGGTCCCGCCGCTGCAGAACTGCCCCGCGGGACAGGCGGCGGGCATGCCCTCTTGGCATGAGTAGGCCGGGGGATCGGCGGGGACGATGAGCTGGCAGCCGAACGCGGCCCCCAGGAGGCCCACCATCGCGCCCGTCACCCAGAGCCTGCCGCGCACCTTGGTGCTCTTCATGGCCACCCCGTCACCAGCACGACGCCGCCCCCGGCTCGGCCGACCATCGGCGCGAGCCCGACCTTCTGCGGGGCCGCCAGGAGCTTCGGCCGCGCAAAATACAGGACGGCGGCGGCGGCGAAGCCCGCGATCCCGACGGCGAAGCCGATGTCGGAGACGACCGCCGACGTGTGCGCCGAGTCGCTCCTCGCTACGAGGTCGGCGTAGCTGCCATCGCGCCCCGTGGTGAAGCCCGCGGCTGGCCGCTCCGAGAGGGCCTTGACCCCAAAGATCCCGCCCACGGCGAGCCCCACGATCCCCACGCCCGCGGCCCCGATCGTGGCGCCATCGATCCGGCCCCGAGGTGGTGGCGTCGGAGGGGTGTCCTTCGGCGGCGGAGGCTCGACGACCGGCGGGGGCTCGTTCTTCTTCTGGTCCTCGAGCTGCTTCTTCGCCCCCTCGAGGCGGAGGATGATGGCCTCCGCGCGGGTCTTCTCCGCGTCGGTCACGTCGGACATCTCCCGGTACCCGCGGAACTGCTCGAGCGCCTCGTCAAACAGGGCGAGCTTCTCGTCCACGATGCCGAGGTTGAACACGAGCTCCTTCGACGTAGGGTCGAGGCGCTTGGCCTCGAGGAGCTCGAGCCGCGCGTCTCGGTAGTTGCCCTGGCCGTAGAGCTCGCGCGCCTTGGCGAAGTGACGCTGCGCCTCGGCGTGCGCGCCCTCTTCGAGGGTCTGCGCGCGCGCCGGCCGGGCGACGAGCGTGGAGGGCGCCGCAGCGCCGAGGGCGAGCGCGAGCCAGACGAACCAGCCTCCGGGGCGTACCTGACGAACCATAAGCGTGGGTCAGTCTAGCCGAATTCGGCGGCCGACGCGCTCAGAACCGCCGGGGTGTAAGGCGCGGGCGGCGCGGGGCGTTGGGAGCCGCATGGAGGTCGTCATGTCTCGTCGCCTGTCTGGTCACGTGTCCGGTCGCTGGTCTCGTCGCGCCTTCGCCGCGCTCGCCGCCGCCGCGCTCGGGTCGCCGCTCTGGAGCGCGCCAGCGCGCGCCCAGGAGCCGCTGGTCGTCGCGGGGCAGTACGCCTCGCCGCCGGGCCGCGCGCCGATCGCCGTCGTCGACGAGCCGGAGCGGGGCGAGCGCTACGAGCTCACCGAGCCCGAGCTCGTGCGAAAGCGTGCCCCGGTCCGCATCGCGCTCGGCCCGTCGTTCCTCACCACCGGCAAGGGGCTCGGCGTGGGGCTCGGCGTGGGGCTCGAGCTCGGCTCGGGCAGGGTCGGGGGGCGCATCTCCGCGACGTGGCTGCGAGGCGAGGGCACGCGGTCCGGCGTCGTCACGCCCACGGGCGACGCGGTGGGTCACTACGTCGGCGAGCTCACCCTGGATTTGCTGAAGCGCGGCGCGATACACCCGGTGGTCGCTGTAGGTGGAGGTGTGCTGCACGTGTCGCGGCCGGACGTGAGCGGCGTCGTGGCCGTGGGCACCGTGCGCGCCTCGCTCGAGTATTTCGCGCCCATCGACGAGGCCGATCTCCGGATTGGCCTCGACGCGACCGGCGGCCTCGCGGGGCCGGGTGACGACGCGCTCCGCGACGTGCGCGGCTACGGGCTCTTCGGCGTGCACGCCGCGCTGGGCTTTTGAGGCGGGCCGTGGCGCTCGGAGGCGCCTGTTGCGGCGCCTCGGCCTCTTGGGTACTGGTTCCGGATGCCGCTGGAAGACGACGTACGTGTGCTCTGCACCCGCGCGCGGCGCGCCGCCCGCG
>CAZHGG010000450.1:0-5612 GCA_964531755.1 uncultured Polyangiaceae bacterium | reverse complement strand
CCACCCCGCCCACGCCGACCGGGCCCACCGCGGCGCTCGCGCCGACGACCCCGCCGCCCGCGACAGCGCCGGCGACGCCCGGCACCACCGCCGCGCCCAAGCCGACGGTCAAGCCGCCGCCCACCAACCCGCTCGACGCCGCCATCAAGGCGGGCGACTGGGCGACGGTGAAGAGCCTGCTGCTACCGCGGCAGGGTTCGCTCGACTGCAACGGCCTCTACACGCTCAAGCAAGCCTGCCGCGCCACGGGCGACAGCGGCTGCGCGAAGTCGACCGGCGATCTCCGCGTGGCCAAGAAGTGCCAGTAGGCCTCGCTGGGCGCACGACCGCGGGCGCGCTCTAGCGCCCGATGGTGCTGGCGCGCCTCGCGGCGTTCGCGGGGGCGAGGCGCGGCCACGCGACCGCGCCGTCCCGCTCACGGCACCGGATCTGGCCGCACGCCCTTCGAGACCGCGTTCGCGCACCCGAGGGCCACGCCCGTCGGGCCGTCCGCGCCCTTCACGATCTTGAACTCGACCCGGCGGTTCTTCTCCCACGCCTCTTCGTTGTGCGCGGGGTCCTCCGGGCAGAACTCGCCGTAGCCCTTGCCGCGCAGCTTGTCAGCGGACACGCCGCGCGCGACGAGCGCCGCCACGACCGCGTTCACGCGCGCCTGCGTGAGGTTCAGGTTGTAGGCGTCGGTCGCGCGCTCGTCCGCGTGGCCGGCCACCTCGATGAGCTGGAACTCGGGGTGGTCTTTGATGGCGCCCGCCACGGTGTCGAGGATGGTGTTCGACTCGGCGAGGATCTCGGCGGACCCGGTCTTGAACTGGATCTTCTTGAGGATGACGATGTTGTTGTCCTCGATCAGCAGATCGGGCCGATCGGGGCAGCCGTCCTCGTCCTTGAACTTGTTGAAGGTCTCCGGCTCGTTCGGGCAGAGGTCTTTCACGTCGGGGATGCCGTCGTTGTCGTTGTCGAGCTCGGGGCAGCCGTCCTCGTCTTCGAAGCCGTCCTTGTCCTCGGGATCGTCGGGGCACTTGTCGCGCGAGTCGGGGATGCCGTCGTGATCGCGATCGCCGTCCTTCGGCGGCTCCGGGCACCCGTCCTCGTCCTCGTCGCCGTCTTTGTCCTCGGGGATGTTCGGGCAGCGGTCCTTCACGTCGGGGATGCCGTCGTGATCGTTGTCCGGCTCGGGGCAGCCGTCCTCGTCCTCGAAATCGTCGAAATCTTCCTTTTCATCCGGGCACTTATCGACGTCGTCTTTGATGCCGTCGCCGTCGCGATCACCGATGGACGGCTCGAAGATGAAGCCCACGAAGGCGCGCACGTCAGCCGCCTCGAAGCCCTTCGTGTACCGCGGCCCCGCGCCCAGCATGAGGTAGCTGTTCCGCTCGATGAAGATCTTGAGCCCGCCGGTGACCTCGTTCGAGGGCTTGACCGCGCTGTCGGCGTTGCCGAGGAGGAACGTGCCGTAGGTGTCCGCGACCACGTCGACCGGCTCGGCGACGCGCATGGACACGCCGAGCCCGTACGTGATGCGCTGCCCGTCGACGAAGCGGCCGTCGCGCAGGTCGAGCGCGGTCGTGCTCTGCTGGTGAGCGCGGAACCCCGCGTTCACGCCCACGCGCAAGAGCCCCGTGCCGATGAAGCGCTTCTCGGCGATGACCTGGGGCCACACGAAGAACCCGGGGTCGGCGCCGGCGGTGTGTGGCGTGTTGGTCACGGGGACGCCGACCTGCGCCGAGATGGCCAGCCCGAAGCCACGCTCTTGCCGGAGCAGCCGCAGCTTCCCGTGGAGCGCGAGGTACCCGAGGGTCTGCGAGTCGAAGGCGTTCGGCGACCACTGCTGCGGGTTCACCGTGGGCTGCGGGGGGTTCTGTTTGTCGAACTGCGCGTCGCCGGACGAGAGGTTCACGGGCGCCGAGATGCCGAGGACGAGGCGGTTGGCGATGCCGTAGTCGAAGTGGAACGTGCCCTGGAACTGGTGGTTGATGAGCTGCGGGCTGTCCTGCCCGAGGTCCTTCACACGGAGCAGGTTGCGCCCGTAGCCGATGACGAGGCCCAAGCTGAAATCGCCCGCGCCGAGGATGTCGGTGCCGTTCGTGGAGAAGAACCCCTTCGAGTCCATCGCCGGGCGAAACAGGTGCGCGTCGAAGCCCTGCCCGTTCGCCTCGGGGATGGGCTGCGCGTTCGCGCTGAGCGAGGGCGCAGTGACCCCCAAGGCGGCGAGCGCGGCGAGGACCGCGCGCGCTACGGTCGGCATGGCGGGGGATCGTAGGGGTCGCATCTCCCCTGCGACCTAGCATTTTCGGGCAAGAAGTGCACTTTTTGCCGACGATTTGCCCCCCCCTCGCCCGCGCTGCCGTGAGGCTGCCAGCGGCGCCCCAGGTGCTGCTATCCTCGGCCCGTCGCCGTGAAGACGCCTCGTCCCTCACCGGTGGTCCTCGCGCTCACCGCGGTGGCCACGCTGGTCGCGCTGCTACCGCCCACGAGCGCGCGCGCCGACGGCGCCCTCGACGGCAAGTGGCGGCAGAGCGCCCTCCGGGAGGACTTCACGGTGCAGCGGTGGCAGGAGGGCTGCGGTCCGCCGCCAAGGTCGTCCAGCACGGGCGGCGGCGAGTCGATCACCGTGAAGACCGAGGGCGACGTGCTCGCGTTCCTGGGCGGCGGGCGCGTGTACCGCTCGAACCAATGTTACGATCAGCTCCCGGGGCTGGCGCGCGAGAGCTACTCGCACGCCGCGGGCAGCCGCCAGTGGCGCACCCGGTGCGTCACCCCGGCGGGCGACCCGCGCAAGACGGTCATGCAGACCCTCGTCGTCGCGACGAGCGACACCCACATCACCGTGAGCGAGACCGGCCGCTACGAGATCGCCCACGAGGGCGGGCTCTGCGTGGCCGACGTGCGCCGGTCTCGCAGCTTCGACCTCGTCGTGCCGGACACACCAGCGCCGGCCACGGCCTCCGCCCCCGCGCCGAGCGCGCCTCCGAGCGCGACGACGCCGCCCACGCCGCCACCGCCCACGCCACCGCCACCGGAGCCCCCGGCGAGCGCCTGCGCGCACCCGGGTCCCCCGGCCCGCCTCGAGGTGCGACCGTCGAAGAAGCTCCTCCGCGCCGGAGAGACGTTCCCGTTCCGCGCGAAGGTCGTCGACGAGGCGGGGTGCCCGCTGCCCTCGACCGTCAAGTGGACCACGCGGGCGCCGAGGGAGCCCAAGGTCTCCGTCGACGCGCAAGGGCGCGTGAGCGTGGCCGACGGCGCGCCGGAGGGCAGCTACGAGCTCGAGGCCAGCGCGGAGGGCAAGACCGCGCGTGTCACCGTCGAAATCTCGACCGCCGCCAACTATGACGCCCTCCTCGCGAAGCAGGGCCTCAACGCGGCGGGGGAGGCCGAGTCCGCGAGCGTCTCCCTCCCGACCGAGTCGATCGGGAGCGCCGAGGTGGCCGCCGAGGACGGGCGGAGGGCGCGCCGCGCGACCTTCGTCGGCATCATCGCGGCGGCGGTCGCGGCGCTTGGGGTGGCCTACCTGGTGCTGCGACGGCGCCAGAAACGCGCGCTGGCCCTCGAGACCGAGCGCCTGGCGCAACACGAGGACCTGGTCCGCGAGATCCAAGCGCGCCAAGAGGCCAAGGAGGCCGCCTACCGCGAGGAGCTCGTCGCGCACGAGGAGAGCGTCCGACGCGCGGAGAGGGCGAAGGCGAAGCTCGCGGCGGCCCGCGCGCGCGAGGCCGCGGCGGTCCCGGCCCCCGTCGTGTCGGCGCCGACCCCGGAGCCCGAGCTCGTGTGCCCGACGTGCCAGCGAGCGCTCCGCGGCACGACCTTCTGCCCACACGACGGCAGCCGGCTCGTGGCCAAGAGCGCCGACGACGGGGCCGTCCCGCTGCTGTGCCCGACGTGCAAGCGCGGCTTCGGGGAGGGCGTCACCGTGTGCCCCGACCACCGCGAGGAGCTCGTGCCGCTGCCAGCGCATCGCCCGGCGCCCGCGAAGGCCGGCCCCAAGGGGAAGATCTGCCCCACGTGCGGCTCCCGGTACGAAGGATCGGCCGTGTTCTGCGGGAAAGACGGCACGTCGCTCGTGCTGCTCAACTAAGCGCACGAGGGTCGCCCGGCGCGTAGATCGACCCGCGCCGAGCCGCGTACTGGAGCGGATGCGGCGGGCGACCAGCAGCGAGGATGACCAGCCGCCGCGCGAACCCGCCCGGATCCAAGATGTCGCGCGCTCGCCCTGTCCAAAGCCTCGCGCCCAAGGCCTCGCCAGGCCCCGAGGAAGTTGGGGCCTTCACTTGATCGGGGAAAACGATGCCAGCTATACTATCTGTGGCCTGGGCGGCGAGCTACGAACGGCGAAGTTTTCGGCGATGCGTTGGTGCGAGGTGATGGTGGTCGTGTCGGCGCCATCGATGTGTTGATGTGCGCGTCAAAAGGACGGTTCCGCGATGAAGATTTCGTGCCAATCGTGTCAAGCCAAGTACACCATCGCGGACGAGAAGGTCCTCGGCAAGGTCGTGAAGATCCGCTGCAAGAAGTGCGGCGCGACGATCGTGATCAACGGCGCCGAAGGGCAGGCCCCTGACGACGCGAGCGCGGGCGGCGACATGCTCGACTACGGCGCCGGCGATCAGTGGACGGTGAACGTGGCGGACGGCGACCAGCGCACGATGTCGACCGGCGAGATCGTCAGCGAGTACCGCAACGGCACGGTCACGTCCGAGACCTACTGCTGGAAAGACGGCATGGACGGCTGGCTGCCCATCCGCGACATCGACGCGTTGTTCTCGGCGGTGTCCGCGCCCAGCATGCACCCCGCCTCGGCGGGCAGCGACTTCGCGCCCGTCGTGCCCGCGGCGGCGGCGGCGCCCCTGTTCGGCGGCGCGAGCCCGAACCTCTTCGGCGGCGGCGGCGAGAGCGCCCCGGCGGCGCGGCGTGAGCGGAGCCGGAACGCCGGCGCGGACCTCTTCGGCGGCGTCGCGCAGGCGGGGGGAGAGGACGACCGCATGGTCGCGGCCCCCGCGAAGGACGAGCCGAAGCTCACCGGCCAGCGCAACGAGTCGAGCGTGCTGTTCTCGCTCGCGTCGCTCACCAAGGAGGGCCAGTCCGAGAACGGGTCCGGCAACGGCAGCAGCAGCAAGGCGAGCCCTCAGGGCGACGCCTCCGGGCTCATCGACATCCGGGCGCTCTCGTCGGCCCGCGCCGAGCGCCCCAAGTCGAGCGGGGTCGACGACATCATGAACCTCGGCGGCGGCGGCGCGTTCGGCGCGGCCCTCGCCGCCCCGATCCTCGCGCCCCCGGCGATGGACCCGGCCATCGCGGCGGCGGCCGATCCGTCAGCGCAGGCGGGCGGCGGGAGCAACAAGGGAATCATCTTCGCCATCGTGGGAGGCGTGGCCTTCCTGACTGTGGCGGTCGTCCTCGCCATCGTGTTCACGCGGCCCACCACCCCGGCCGAGCCCGCGGCCGGGAAGGGCGGCGCCGGGGCCACGGGAAGCAACGCGCAGGCTATGAACGATCCCCCGAAGGACCCGGCCACGGCGGCCCCCGCGCCCACGCAGGCGCCCACGGCCGAGGCCACGGCCAAGGAGCCCGGCGCAGGCACGGTGGCGGCGGCCAAGCCCGCGGCCGGCGGCGCGGCC
>CAZHGG010000449.1:0-5617 GCA_964531755.1 uncultured Polyangiaceae bacterium | reverse complement strand
GCCCGGCCACGAGCGGCGCGACCGCCACGGCGGCGCCGGCGGCCCGGCCCGCCGCCGCGGCCACCGCGGCGACCCCCGACGCCGCCGGTGCCAGCTCGGTCGCGCTCGCCCCGACCCTCGTGCCGCTCCCTACGCAGGCGCCAGGCCCCTCCTCCTTGCCCTCGACCGCGACGCCCACACC
This sequence comes from uncultured Polyangiaceae bacterium, assembly GCA_964531755.1. GTDB lineage: Bacteria > Myxococcota_A > Polyangia > Polyangiales > Polyangiaceae > JAAFHV01. Next base: position 5,436 of record CAZHGG010000449.1, on the reverse strand, counting down.
GGCTAAGCCTGTGGCCGTCAAGCCGCACCCCTCGACCACGGCCACCCCCTCTGCCACCGCGGCCCCTCGGCCGACGGCGACGAACAATGATCCGCTCCTGTGAAAGCGTAAGATTCCCCAGGAGATTCCTGACCTTGGCGCTCGTCGTCGGGCTCGCCGGGGCGTCGCTGGTCGCCCGGCCCGCGCGCGCGGATGGACCGCCGAGCGCCTCCGATCTCGAGTCGGCCCGCGGCGCGCTCCTCGCCGGCCGGGCGCTGCGCGCCAAGGGCGACCTCGCCGGCGCGCTCGAGAAGTTCAAGGCGGCGCACGTGCTCGCGCACACCCCGGTCACCGGCATCGAGCTGGCCAAGGCCCACGCCGATCTGGGTCAGCCGGTCGAGGCGCGCGACGTGTGCTTCGAGATCGGCCGTATGCCCGTCGCGGCCGGGGAGACGGGCCGGTCGCGGGAGGCCCGCGCGGAGGCCAACACGCTCGCCGAGGCCATGAAGGGCAAGGTCGCGACCCTGCTGGTCGTGCTCAAGACGCCCCCCAACCGGGCCGCGGTGGTGAAGGTCGACGGCGTGGAGGTGCCCGAGGCCGCGCTCGCGGCGGGCCGCAAGGTGAACCCGGGCAAGCACGTGGTCACCGCGCGCATCGACGAGGGCCCGGAGGCCTCGGTCTCCGCCACACTCGGAGAGGGCGAGAAGAAGAGCGTGGAGCTCGCCCCCGAGGCCCCGGCGAAGGTCGTGAGCGGCGGGACCGGCGCCCCGCCGCCCCTGCCGCCGCCCGCGGAGGTCGAGCGCAAGACCCTCTCGCCGCTCGTGCCGATCGGCTTCGGCGTGGGCGCCGCCGGCCTCGTCGTCGGCTCGGTCGCGGGCCTCGTCGCGCTGAATAAGAAGAGCGCGCTCGACGCGGGCTGCAAGACGCCAAGCGGCACACAGTTCGTCTGCGAGAACAACGCCTCGGATCTCTCCACCGCGCGCGGCGCGGCCACGGTGAGCACCGTGGGCTTCGTCGTGGCGGGCGTGGGCGCCGCGGTGGGCGTCGTGGGGCTGCTCACGCCGGGCACGGTGCGCGTGGGCAAGCAGGGGCGCATTTCGCCGTATTTCGACGGGACGGGGGCGGGGCTGCATGGCGCGTTCTAAGCTCGCGCTCGGCCTCGGTGTGCTCGCGGCGCTCGGCGCCGGGGCCTGCGCCAACCTGATCGGCTTGGACAAATTTGTAGACTGCACGGAGTCTCCGAACCAGTGCGACGGCGGCGGCCCGGGCGACGTGGACGTGCCGGACACCTTCGTCCCCGACGTCGTCCAGCCCGACGCGGGGCCCGACGGCGACGCGGCGCCCGACGCCGACGCTGACGCCGACGCGCAGCCTCCCCTCCCCGACGGCTCGGTCGCCTCCGACTGGGCCAAGTACCTCGTTCCGCACTACGACGGCGGCAGGGTGGACGCCTCGTTGCTCCCAGGCGCCGACGCCGCGATCGTGGGGCCAGGCACCGTCGAGGGCGCGTTCGCGAGCGGGGCCGTTTTTGATGGCGGGGTCTACGTGAACCTCAGGCTCCTGCTGACGGTGCCGCAGACGGTCAGCACGTGGCTCCGCACACCGACCGAGGTGATCAAGTCCACCTTCGACCAGGCGCAGCAGCACTGCAGCGGGCTCGGGGGGCGCGTGCCCACGCGAATCGAGCTGCTGATGCTGCTCGACTCCACCGAGCGCCCGGACGGCAGCGCGGAGCCCTTCATGCTGCGCCGGGAGGTGTGGCCGACCATGGGGCTGCCCGTCAACTACGCGACCGGCTACTGGACCTCCACCGTGGTCCGCACCGACGCCTCGGTGGACTTCTGGGTGGTGGATTTCAAGTCGGGCGCGGTCAGGCGGCAGCCGAGCTCGCAGATGGCGAACTGGGGGGTGCTATGCGTCAAGTGACCAAGCGGGTCGCGATCGGCGCGGCGCTGCTGCTGCTGCCGGGGCTCGTCCGCGCCGACGCGCCGCCGGACCAGTACGAGCCGTACCTCTCCACGCAGCCGACCCTCCTGGACCTCAAGACGCGCCTCGTGTGGGAGCGCGGGGCGGGCCCCACACCGCAGAAGTTGAACCAGGTGAGCTGCGCGGCGGGCTTTCGGTTCCCCTCGGTGCGCGAGCTCGCCACGCTCGTCGACAACGAGCCGGCCATCGCCTACGACGAGCGGGGCGCGCCGCAGTTCGTGTACATCGACACGAACGCGTTCCCCAGCACGCCGAGGGCCGCCTTCTGGACGTCGACGGCCACGCCCGAGGGCAAGGTGTTCGTCGTGAATTTCGGCAACGGCGAGATCAGCCTGGTCGACCCGGCCACCTTCACGGCGCACGTCCGCTGCGTCAAGAACGGCTGAGCGCTTCGGATCGCCACGCCCCGTGACCCGTGGTAGACCGCGGGCGCATGAGCCACCCTCTGTGCGTCACGCTCGATCGACGTAGCGCCCCGCGCACCATCTTCTCCGGGGACCGCCTGATCGAAGTGGACATGCCCGCGGGGACGCGCGTGCTCTACCCGAAGCCGCCGCTCGCGGGGCTGAAGGACCCGGACGCGGCGATCCGCTACGCGCTGAACCACCCGCACAACTCGGCGCCGCTGCACGCGAAGCTGCGGCCCGGCATGAAGGTGGTCATCGCGATCGACGACATCTCGCTGCCGCTGCCGCCCATGCGCCGGCCCGACGTGCGCGAGCGCGTGCTGACGATCGTGCTCGAGACCCTCGCCGACCACGGCGTCGAGGACATCGAGATGATCATCGCGACGTCGGTGCACCGCCGCATGACCGGCCCCGAGATCCGCCACATCGTCGGCGACAAGATCTTCAACGCGTACTACCCCGACCGCCTCTACAACCACGACGCCGAGGACCCGAAGGGCATGGTGGAGATCGGCACGACCGAGCTCGGCGAGGTGGTCGAGCTGAACCGCGCCGCGGTGGAGAGCGATCTGCTCATTTACGTGAACCTGAACCTCGTGCCGATGGACGGCGGGCACAAGTCGGTGGCCGTGGGGCTGTGCGGGTACAAGAGCCTGCGCGCGCACCACAACCCCGAGACCATGCGCAAGTGCCACTCGTACATGGACCCGGACTCGTCTGCGCTCGCGCGCTCGGTCGAGCGAATGGGCAAGATCGCGAACGCGAAGCTCAACGTGTTCACGATCGAGACCACCATCAACAACCGCATGTTCGATCGCCCGCTGGAGTTCCTCCACAAGAACGAGGACGATCTCACGGCGAGCGAGCGCGCGGCGCTGAAGGCGCTCGTGTTCACGCTCTCGCGCGTGCCGCAGCCCGCGCGCGAGGCCATCTTCCAGCGCATCCCCTCGCCCTACGAGCTCACCGGCGTGTTCGCGGGCGAGACCGAGGCGGTGCACGAGCACACGCTCGCGAAGGCCTACGAGCAGTACCTCGTGCCCATCAAGGGGCAGGCCGACATCCTCGTCACGGGGATCCCGTACATCAGCCCCTACAACGTCAACTCGTTCCTGAACCCGCTCCTCGTGCAGGTGATGGCGCAGGGGTACCTGTTCAACCTCTACAAGGGGGTGCCGCTGGTGAAGAAGGGCGGCACGATGATCGTGTGCCACCCGTGCACCGACCAGTTCGACAAGGAGCACCACGCTCCGTACATCGAGTTCGTGCACAACCTGCTCCCCGAGACCCGCGACGCGCTGGAGCTTCACAAGCGGTACGAGAAGAAGTTCTCGGAGAACCCCGCGTACATCCAGATGTACCGCTCGGGCCACGCGTACCACCCGACCCACCCGTTCTTCATGTGGTACTGGGGCGAGGCGGGGCGACAACACCTCGGGCGGGTGATCGTCGTCGGGGCCGACAACGAGTACATCCCCAAGCTCCTTGGCTACGAGACCGCGCGCTCCATGGCCGAGGCACTGGAGATGGCGCGCGACACCGCGCCGGCCTCCCCCGAAATCACCATGCTCCACTCGCCGCCGATCCTCATGGCGGAGTGCTCCGCGTGACCTCCGTCACCGCTCCGCGACTTTCCCTCCAAGGGCGCGCCGAGCGCGCGTAAAGGTTCCCCGATGGCCGCCAAGAAGAAGCCCCTGAACTCGTCGAAGCCGCGGAGCGCGGCCGGGAAGGTCGCCCCGAGGGCGGCCGCGACTCCCAAGGAGGCCTCCGGCAAGAAGACCCCCGCGAAGGCGGCCAGCGCCAAGAGGGCGGCGGCGACCGCCAAGGAGACCACCAAGCGCTCCACGGCCGCCCCCACCGCCAAGAAGGCGACTGCCAAGAAGGCGACTGCCAAGAAGGCGACCGCCAAGAAGATCTCCACGACGGCCGCGACTGGCAAGAAGGCCCCCGCGAAGTCCCCGGCGAAGGCGAAGACCCCCGCCGGCCTCGCGCAGGAGCTCCGCAAGCTCCTCGAGGGCGAGGACGCGAAGGCCATCCACACGAAGGGCGTCGAGCTGTTCTCGGCGATCACGCAGGGCACGAAGGGCGAGCTTCACCTCGGCTTGCTCGCCGTGGCGTTCCGGCGGGCGGGCGAGCTCGGCCACGCGGAGGCGTGGGTCGATTTCGGGCAGTGCCTACAGAACGGGTGGGGCGTCGTCGCCGATGAGGAGGCGGCGCTCGCCGCGTACGCGAAGGCCGCCAGCATGGGCTCCGACCAGGGCGCGTACGCGCTCGCCGCCAACGCGTATTGGCACCAGGCCGACTTCGCGGCGGCCCAGGCGTGGGCCAAGAAGGCGCTGCGCGGGGGCGATCCGGTGGGCGCAGTGCACTACCTGCTCGGGCGCATGGCGTTCCACGGCCAGGGCGTGCGGGCGAACAAGAAGAAGAGCTACGCGCTCCACGAGACCGCCGCGAAGCGCGGCGACTCCGACGCGATGTTCGAGCTGTTCGCGATGGCCTCGACCGGAGAGGGCACCAAGAAGGACGAGCCCACGGCGGTCGTTTGGCTCATGGAGGCGGCGAAGCGAAACCATCCGCGCGCGCTCTTCAACCTGGGGTCGTTCCACTCCATGGGCAGCTTCGGGTTCGGCCAGGACCTCGAGGCCGCGGCGCGGTTCTTCGAGGCGGCGTCAGAGAGCGGCCACGGGCGGGCGAGCGCGACGCTCGGCACCATGTACCTGGGCGGCAAGGGCGTTCGCGCGAGCAAGAAGAAGGCGCAGGAGTTCTTCGCGCGCGCCACCGCGCAGGGCTTCGACGTGCAGGAGTTCCTCGAGGGGCTCGGCTGAGCTCGGGGCCGGTTCGCGTGGCGAGCCGCAGCCGATCCATGTAGATACAGGAGATGCTCGCCGGTCGGACCATCGCGCGGGTCGCGCTCGTTGTCGCCGGGGCCGCCTGCGGCTCGTTCGGCAGCAGCGCCGAGGACGCCGGCGCGGGTGGCGACGCGGCGACGCAGACGACCGACGGCCCGAGCGTGGGCGTCGACGCGACCCCCGAGGGCGGGCCCACCGAAGCGGGCGCCGACGCGGGC
>CAZHGG010000448.1:0-5625 GCA_964531755.1 uncultured Polyangiaceae bacterium | reverse complement strand
GCCCACGCCGCGCTCCCGCTGGCGGAGGGCGCGCCGCAGGTCGCGGCCAGCGCGAGCGTCGGGCCCGTGCCCGCGGCGCTCATGACGGGGCTCGCGGCGCACGCCGAGGCCTTCGAGCAGATGAAGCGGCGAGGCGCCTTCACGCTCGACGGGAAGCTCGAGCAGCTCGACGGCGACGGGAAGGTCTCGGAGACCAAGGAACTCCGGGTGCGCGTCACCGCGAGGCCCGCGCCGGCTACGCCGCGCTCGGAGATCGTGCGCTACCTGGAGAACGGCGCCGACAAGACCGCCGAGGCGCGGGAGCGCGCCGCGAGCGCGTCGCCGAAGCGCGGCAAGCGCCGCGACCTCAAGCTGCCGTTCCTCGCGAGCGAGCAGCCTCGCTACACGTTCGCGATCACCGAGCGGCACCCCACCTTCGCGTCGCGCGTCCGCGTCGCCTTCACGCCGCTCTTGCCGGCCGAGGACGCGCTCAAGGGCTCCGCGTGGGTCGACACCACGACGGGCGCGCTCCTCAGCCTCGGCTTCTCGCTGAGCCGCAACCCGACCTTCATCGACCACGTCGAGGTCCAGATCGCGTTTGGCCTCGACACGCCGCTGGGCCGCGCGCCGTCGGAGATCTCGTTCGAGGCACGAGGGAGATTTCTCTTTTTTCACAAGCATTTGCGAGGGCACGCGACCGTCTCGAGCCCGCGCGTCGCGTTCTGAAGCGTGCGCCGGGGGCGGCGCGCCCGTCACACTCGCCCGCCCCCACGCGACACTCTCCCTATGCACGGTCACCGCCTCATCCTCGCGTGCGCGTGCGTGACCGCGCTCGCCGGCGCGCTCGTCGCGTGCCCACCCCACGCCGCGGGGAGGAGTCACGCGTCACGACGCCCCCGGCGGCCCCCGCGGACGCCAACGCGGGCGACGCCGCGACCGCGCCGAGCGAGGCCTCCGCCCGCGACGCGAGCGCGCCCGAAGCCGCGTCTCCGCAGCAAGATCCCGACGGCAACGACGACCCGACCGAGGGTGAAGCGGCGGCCCGCCCGGCCGCTCCCCTCGGCGCCGGCGCCTTCGTGCCCGTGGGCAAGCCCCCGCTCGGGTGGCAGCGGATCTGCGATCTTCGCGCGTTCGACGGGCGGCTCTATCTCGCGCACGCCAACCAGCCGCTCGGCACCGACGGGGCCACGATCACGACCTACGATCCGCGCGACGCGGCGCGGCCCTTCCGGGTGGCGTTCGACTGGAACCGCTTCGGCGAGCCCACGAAGGGCGGCGGCGGCGGCCAGGGCTTCCTGCGCGTCCACGCGATCGATGGGCGGCTCTTCGTGCCCGACGCGGACCCTCCGTACGGCGGCCTCGGCGCGCTCGATCACGGCACCGAGGGGTACGTGTTCGTCTCCGACGCGCGCGGAGGCTTCGCGCCGGCGCGCGGCCCCCACAAGGCGCTCCCCGTCCGCCCCGAGCCCGGCCCCGAAGGGCGGGCGGGCGCGGCCGTGCTCCCGCGCGCGTACCACGTGCTCGACGTCGTCCGGTTCCGCGGGCGCCTCTACGCGTCGACCGGCTCGGTGCCCCCGACCGCGCGCGCGTGGGCCGGGCCCTCGCCGGGCGCGTTGCACGTCGCGAGCCCCACGCTCGACCGCTTCACCTACGCCCTCGGCTTCCCCTCGCCCTACCCCGGGGGCGTGTGGCGGCTCACGTACCTCGTGCGGTTTCGCGACGCGCTGTACGCCGGCCTCCAGGACTACGACGGCAAGAGCCCCTACGACTACGTGGTGCTCCGCCCGGCGACGGGCCGCGACGTGCTCGAAGAGTCCGACGCCCGGGGCGCGCGCGTGACCGAGCTCGGCGCCGCGTTCACGCTGCGGTGGTACGCCGACGGCGGCGCGCTCTACTGGATCGCGGGCACGCGCGACGGCGACGTGCAGCTCCGGCGCACGCTCGACGGCGCCACGTGGACCGAGGTCCAGCTCCCCGCGGAGCTCGGGCGGCCCACCGACGTGAAGCGCTACCGCGGGCACGTGGTGGTGCTCGGCGAGCGCGGCCTCGCGGCCCTGGATCCCACGGGCGCGGCGCGCATGCTCGCGCGCGTCACCGAGAAGAAGACCCCCTTCCGCATCGACGACGTCTTCTGCGCCGCGCCGCTCGGTGTGCTGGGCGACGTCCTCTACGCGGGCGGCCAGCGGGGCGCCGTGCTGGTTCGGTTCGAGGAGGCGGCCGCCGACGCGGGCCCGTAGCGCGCGCTGCGCGCTCATGCCTTCCTCCCTCCGGTCGGGGGCCCAGACACGTCGCTCGCCTGCAGCTCGCTCGCGTGTTCGTGGGCACTCGCGGGCGCCCTTCGTCCACCTCTCCGAAACAACTTACGCAAACGTCATCTTTCGGTGGCACCTCCGATGGCCACCTTCGATCTCGCGCGACCGAAACGCGAGACACGCGCGCTGGGCGCTTGAGTGACCACGACGGCCGGGCGCAGGCCGGAGAACCCGTTGCCTGGCCGCGCGCGCCAAAAGCACCCTTTGGTCATGACGCCTCGACCGCGCTCGCTCGTGGGCCTCGCCGCGAGCCTCCTCTTCCCCGCGGGCGCGCTCGTCGCGGCCGTGGCGTGCTCGTCCGCGCCCGCCACGACCGGCGCCTGCACGCCCGATCTCCCCAGCATCCAGCGCACGATCTTCGACCGAAGCTGCGCGACCACCGGGTGCCACGACGCGACCGGGCGCTCGGCGGGGCTGTCGTTGGCCGCGGCGGACTCCCCCGCTCAGCTCATCGGGGTGAAGGCGGGGACCTGCGAGGCCACGCGCGTGACGCCCGGCGCACCCGAGCGCTCGCTCCTGTTCCTGAAGCTGTCCGACGGCGCGTGCGGCAGCCGGATGCCCTTCGGCGCGGCGGAGCTCGGCGCCGCCGAGAAAGAGTGCATCCGGCGCTGGATCGCCGAGCTGCCCCCCTCGCCCGTGGACGCCGGCGGCGCGGCCGAGGGAGGGCCGCCGCCGGGCTGCGGCGACACGCGCTCGAGCGCTCTCAACTGCGGCACGTGTGGGAACAAATGCCCACCAGGCGCGGCGTGCGCGGACGGCGCGTGCAAGTGCCCCGCGCCGCTCACGGTCTGCGGCGCGACCTGCGTCGACACGACCACGAGCGCCGCGAACTGCGGCAAGTGCGGGGAGGTCTGCGCGCAAGGGGCGAGCTGCGTCGCCGGAAAGTGCCAGTGCCCCGCGGGCTCCACCGGCCAGCCGATGGCGGTCTGCGGCAAGCGGTGCGTGGACACGGCAAACGACGGCTTGCACTGCGGAAAGTGCGATGAGGCCTGCGGGGGAGCCACGCCCGTGTGCGTCGACGCCGCGTGCGCCGGCGACTGCGGCGCGCTGACGAAGTGCGGCGCTTCCTGCGTGGACACCGACTCGAGCTTCGCCCACTGCGGAAAGTGCGACCAGCCGTGCGCGGCCGGCGCGACCTGCACCGGCGGAGCGTGCGAGTGCCCAGCAGGCACCACGTCCTGCGGCGGCGCGTGCATCCCGACGAGCGCCGACCCGAACAACTGCGGCGCCTGCGGCAGGGTCTGCGAGAACGGCACGACCTGCACCGCCGGGACCTGCGCGTGCCCCGGCGGCGGGATGGTCTGCGGCGGGGCCTGCGTCCTCACCGCGTCCGACCCCGCGCACTGCGGCCGCTGCGACCGCGCGTGCGCCCCGGGCCAGACCTGCACCGGTGGGGAGTGCACGTGCGGCTCGGCGAGCGTGTCGTTCGCGGGCGCCGTCCAGCCCATCTTCACGACGTCGTGCACCCCGAACGGCTGCCACGGGAACGTGGCCCCGAAGGAGGGGCTCAACCTCACCGCGGGCCGCTCGCACGGCACGCTCGTGAACGTGGCCGCGAGGCAGTGCGCCGACGGGCGGATGCGCGTCGCGCCGGGCGACCCGGCGAACAGCTACCTCGTCCACAAACTCACCGACACGGCGATCTGCTCGGGCACGCTCATGCCAAAGACGGGCGCGAACCTCTCCAGCGCCGACCTCACGACCATCACGAACTGGATCTGCGGAGGCGCCCAGAACAACTGAGCGCGCGCCGACTCGCCCGCCTCGGGCTCGCTCGTTGGCAGTCGCGCGCCCCGAAAGCGGGAATCGTGACAGGCACTCAGGGGTCCGCGTGGAGCCGCGTGATCCCCGCGCGCGCCGCGGCTCGGCACGAGCGACCCGTTGACACGGACTCGCCACGCCCGGATCCTCCGGGCATGGACGTCGTCCGCCACGGCATCGATCTGTTCCGGCTCACGACCTCGGCCGTCGCCGCCGCGCGGGGTGCGCTCGCGCGCGCGCGAGACGGCGAGCCACGCCCACTCCCGAGCCCGAGCGCCCGCCAGGCGCGCGCGGGCGCGAGGCGACGCAACATCCTGTTCATCACCGTCGACCAGCAGCGCTACGACGCGCTCGGGGTGAACGGCGGGCAGATCGCGCGGACCCCCGCGGTGGACGCGCTCGCGCGCGAGGGGCTCCGCTACCGCCGCGCCCACGTGCAGAGCGTCGTGTGCATGCCCGCGCGCTCGACGATGCTCACGGGCCTCTACCCTCGCACGCACGGCGTCGTCTCCAACGGGGTGTGCCTGCCCGACGACGGCACGAGCGTGGCCGCGTGGCTGCGCGAGCGCGGCGGGTACAAGACCGCGCTCATCGGGAAGGCCCACTTCGATCCGCACATCGATCCGCTCCTGCGCTTCCGCGAGAACCGCCTCGCGGCCGAGGGCCTGCGCTCGCTGTGGTACGGCTTCGAGCACGCGGAGCTCGCCACCCACGGCCCGCTCGGCGCGCACCACTACGCCCGCTGGGTCCAGAAGGAGCACCCAGAGGACGTGCGCGGCTTCGCCGGCGTGCTGAGCGGCTCGGGCGGCGGCGACACCGGCGCGCCCGAGGTGAAGCACAACCCGGTGCCGCGCGGCGTGTACCACACCGACTGGGTCGCGGACCGCGCGATTGAGTGGCTGCGAGGCGTCGGCGACGCGCCCTTCTTCTGCTGGGTGAGCTTCCCCGATCCGCACCACCCGTTCGATCCCCCCGCGGAGGAGGTGAAGAGGCGCATCGACTGGCGGGAGGTGCCACAGCCCGCCGGAATGCCCACGAGCCCCGAGGCGACCGCGGCGATCCTCGCCGGCAAGCCGCGGCACTGGCTCGCGTGGTGGGAGGGGCGCTTCCGCAACCCCGAGGGCGGGCCGGCGAGCTTCGTCCCGTCGCGGCTGACGCGCGAGATGGTGCAGGAGATGACCGCGATGATCCACGTCGAGAACGAGCTCATCGACGAGGCCGTGGCGCGGCTGCTCGCGGCCCTCGAGGCGCTCGGCCTCTCCGAGGACACGGATGTATTCTACACATCCGACCACGGCGACCTCCAGGGCGACCACGGCCTCTTCTTCAAGGGCCCGTACCACGTGGACTCGCTCATGCGCGTGCCGCTCGTGTGGCGCCCCGCGCCCTCCGCGGGGATCGCCGGGGCCGAGATCCCCGAGCCGGTGGGGCACGTCGATCTCGCGCCGACGTTTTGCGCGGTGGCAGGCCTCCCCACGCCGGCGTGGATGCAGGGCGCGCCGCTGCCGACGGCGCCGGGCTCGGGGCGCGAGCAGGTGCTCACTACGTGGGACAGCCAGTTCGCGAAGGTGGG
>CAZHGG010000447.1:0-5637 GCA_964531755.1 uncultured Polyangiaceae bacterium | reverse complement strand
TCGTGGTGTTGCACCTCTTGGCGATGTATTTTGTTTGGGTGTTTCTGGCCGAGTTTGAGGCTGTGGTCGTGTTCCTGACCCTGTTGTAAAGGTTGGATGTTCTGGAGTTGGCGACGGGGGCGCCCTTCTTTGGCGTGACGAGCGTCACCACGCGCCCGCGCTCGACGAGGTAATTCCTGGCGACGGAGCGCACGGAGTCCGGGGTCGCCGCCTCGTAGCGCTCGAGATCCTTCGCGAAGTAGTCGGCGTCACCCGTGTACTGGAGGTACATGTTGAGCAGGTTGGCCCGCGCGCCGACGCGCTCCTTCCCGAAGTTCGCGTCGGCGCGGGTCGACACCTTCGCGCGCGCGAGCTCGTCGGGCGCGACGCCGCGCTCCCGGAGCGCCACCAGCTCTTCGTCAATGACCTTTATCAACTCCGCGGCCGTGTGCCCCGGCTTGGCGGTCGCGACGATCTCGAACGAGCTCGCGAGCTGCATCGACGCCTGCGACGCGAAGACGCCCTGCGCGATCTGCAGGTCGTACACGAGGCGCTTGTAGAGGCGGCTCGTCTTGCCCGCCGTCAGGGCGCGGGCGGTGAGGTCGAGATCCGCGTCGCCGGGGGCGAAGAACGCCGGGGTCGGCCACGTGACGCACGCGCGCGCCAGCTCCACGTCGGCATCCATCTCGATCGTGACCGTCTCGGCGAGCTTGACGGGGGCCGGCGCCACGCGGGCGGGCAGCGGTCGAGAGACGATGGGGCCGAAGTACTTGCGGACGAGGGCGAGGGCGCTCGCCTCCTCGAAATCGCCCGCGAGCGCGAGCGTGGCGTTTGCCGGCACGTACCAGGTTCGGAAGAACGTGCGCACGTCGTCGAGGGACGCGGCGTCCAGGTCCTTCGGCGAGCCGATCGTGAGCAGGTGGTACGGGTGGCCCGCCGGGAAGATTTCGGCGCGCACGGCCTGCCCCACCAGGCCATAAGGCGCGTTCTCGTAGTTCTGGCGGCGCTCGTTCTTCACGACCTCGCGCTGGCTGTTGAACGTGGCTTGATCGACGTGGTCGAGCAGGAAGCCCATGCGGTCGCTCTCGAGCCATAAGGCGAGCTCGAGGCGGTTCGAGGGCACGGTCTCGTAGTAGTTCGTGCGATCGTTGTTGGTGGTGCCGTTGATGCCCGTGCCGCCCACCTCCTCGAGGTGCCGGAAGAACGTGTCCTCGGCCACGTGCTTCGACCCCTGGAACATCACGTGTTCGAACAGGTGCGCGAACCCGTTCTTCCCGGACGGCTCGTCCTTCGAACCGACGTGGTAGGTGACGTTGACGCTCACGGTCGAGACACGGTGATCCTCGTGGAGCAGCACGGTGAGTCCATTGTCGAGCACCACCTTCTTCGCCGTCACCGACGGGCTGGGCACCCGGGGGATCATCGGCGTCGGCGGGGCGATCGCGGTGCCCGGTGGGGCGGGCGCCCTCGGCGGGCGGTCCGCGTAGGCCGACGGGGCGGCGGCGAGCAGCCCGGCGCAGAGCGCCCCCAGGAGCGGCGACCAGCGCGGAGCGCGGGCGAGTGAGCCGCGGAGCCGAGCGAAGGGCGAGACCCCGGCGCGAGCGGACGATCGAAGCGTGTTCATCGCATGGACACCTACCGAGTCGAGCGGCCGTTGCCAAGGCCGCGAGGCCGCGGGTGCGCGCGCCGGGCCGCCGTGCTAGCGTTTTGGATTGGAGGGGGGCGAGGAGGACGCAGCGTGGCGCGCTCAACCCGGATCTCGATCGTCGAGCAGTCGCTCCAGGACATCATGGAGCGCATCCTCGAGCTCCCCCGAGGTCCGACGGCCATCGAGCTCCACCGTAGGGCGCGCGAGATCGCCTTGTCGGTCGCGGCCTGGCAGCGGGTGGCGCCGACCCGCGAGGACCGCCAGGCGGCCCTCGGCCGCGTGCTCGCGCTCAACATCGAGGTCATCAACGCGAAGAAGGCGTCGGGCCGCTCGTGAGCCGCCTCCCACGGCGCGCCCTCCTCCTCGGCGGAGGCGGGGCGCTCCTCGGCGGTTGTCGGCCCTCACGGCCCTCCGCAGGTGCTGGGCCCGCGACCGCGCCTCCGCAGGCCGCCCCGCTCGTGCAGTCCGGAGACGCGACCTCCTCGTCGGCCGTGGTGTGGGCGAAGGCGGCGAGCGCACACGATGGGGGCGGGCGCCTCGTCGTGGACGTGACGCGCGACGACGATCCCGGGTTCGCCCGTGCGCGTCGCTTCACGGGCCCGGCGGCGACGCGCGCCACCGACTTCACCGCCCAGCTCGCCCTCCCCGACCTGCCGGCGGGCGCGCACCTCCTCTATCGAGCCGGCTTCGGGGAGCCGACGCCCGACCGGATGACCGTGGGTAGGACACGTACAGCGGCCGTCGACGACCGCGAGCTGCGGTTCGTCTGGTCGGGGGACACCGTCGGTCAGGGGTGGGGGATCGATCCGGCCCGCGGCGGCCTCGCCGCGTACACCGCCATGCGCGCGTTGGCGCCCGACTTCTTCGTCCACGTCGGCGACATGATCTACGCCGACTCGCCGCTCGTCGCGGAGGTGCCACTGGACGACGGCACCGTGTGGCGAAACCTCGTCACGCCGGCCAAGCAGCGCGTGGCCGAGACCCTCGACGACTTCCGCGGGTGCTTCGCGTACCCGTTCCTGTGCCCGGAGTTCCAGCGCTTCGCGCGGGAGGTCCCCCTCTACGCGATCTGGGACGACCACGAGGTCTTCAACGACTGGTGGCCAGGCGCCGTCCGCGACGACGCCCGCGCCACCGAGCAGCGCGCCGACGTGCTCGCTCGCCACGCCCAGCGCGCCATGCGCGAGTACGTGCCGCTCCGACCGAGCCCGCACCTCTACCGGAGCGTCCGCTGGGGCGCCGGGGCCGAGCTGTTCCTTCTCGATGGCCGCAGCTACCGCAGCCCGGACGGCGAGAACCTCGAGCCGGGAGGCTCGGCGTTCTGGGGCGACGAGCAGCTCGCCTGGCTCGTGCGGGGCCTCACCACCTCCACGGCCACCTGGAAGATCGTCGCGACCGACATGCCCCTCGGCCTCGTCCTCCCCCACACGGCCGCCACCGAGCGCGCGCCGGCGACACAGGAGGGCTTCGGGCAGGGCGACGGGCCCCCGCTCGGCCGTGAGCGCGAGCTGGCCACGCTCCTCTCGGCCTGCCGCGCGGCCGGGGTGCAGAACCTCCTGTTCCTCACGGCCGATGTCCACTACGCCGCGCTGCACCGCTTCTCGCCGGAGCGAGCGATCTTTAAAGATTTCAACACCTTTCACGAGTGCGTCGCTGGCCCCCTCCACGCGTCGAGCTTCCCCCCCAAGCGCACCGACGGGACGTTCGGGCCCGAGGTGCTCTTCCAGGTCGCCGAGCCCGTCGCCTCGGGGTCCGGACCGCACCACGATCGCCAAAGCTTTGGCCTCGTCCGCGTGGCACGCGGCACCCACGCGCTGACCGTGACGCTCCGCTCCGGGCGCGGCGCCCTCCTTCACGAGGCGACCCTCCCGCCCCGAGGCCCCCGCTGAGCGGTGCGCGGCTCACGCGCGGCGCGGCGGAATTTGCTACTGTGGGTGGAGCCGCTTGATTCCTACGCCCGAGACCGTCGCGAGTAAGACAGCCCCCACGAGGCGGGTGGTGGGGGCGCGCCTTCGCGCCATCTCCGGGCCCGGGAGGGACCGAGGGCTCTCGCTGACGCGCGCGACCGCGACCGTCGGGCGCCACGCGACGTGCGACCTCGCCCTCCCCGATCCCCGAGTGAGCGGCGTGCACCTCCAGGTGTCGGTCGAGGGCGCGTCCATCCGGGTGCGCGACCAGCAGAGCACCAACGGGACGTGGCTCGGCGGGGCGCGGGTCCGCGATCTCGACGTCCCCGTCGGGACCGAGCTGCTCGTGGGCGACACCGTCCTCCTGGTCGAGGCCGACCCGTGCGCCCAGGCGGTCGAGGAGCCCCGCGACGAGGGGTTCGGCGCGCTCGTCGGCACCTCGCGGGCCATGCGCGAGCTGTTCTCGCTGCTCACGCGCGTCGCGTCGAAGGACCTCACGATCCTCCTGTTGGGCGAGACCGGCACCGGGAAGGAGGAGGTGGCCCGCGCGGTCCACTCCGCGTCGCCGCGGGCCTCCGGGCCTTTCACGGTGGTCGACTGCACCGCGCTGCCGGAGTCGCTCGCCGACGCGCTCCTCTTCGGCTTCGAGCGCGGGTCGTTCACGGGCGCGAGCGAGCGACGTGTGGGGTTCTTCGAGGCCGCGCAGGGCGGCACCCTCCTGCTCGACGAGGTGGGCGAGCTCGCGCCCGCGCTCCAGGCGAAGTTCCTCCGCGTGCTCGAGCGGCGCGAGGCCGTGCGGGTCGGAAGCCAGACGCCGCTCGCCTTGGACGTGCGCGTCATCGCGGCCACGAACCGCGACCTTCGGCTCGAGATCGAGCGGGGGCGGTTCCGCGAGGATCTCTACTTCCGCCTGGCCGGCGTGCGCGTGACCCTCCCGCCCCTGCGGGAGCGCCCCGAGGACATCCCGCTCCTGTGCCGGACCATCCTGGCGCGGAGCGGGAGCGAGGCGATGATCGAGCGCGAGGCGCTCGACTACCTCGCCGAGCAGACCTGGCCGGGCAACGTCCGGGAGCTGGCGAACGCGCTCCACCGGGGCGCCGCCCTCACGGACGACGGCATCATCCGGCGCGGCGACGTGTCGGGCGAGGGGTTCGGCGCGCGCGCAGACGCCGCGCCGCCCAGCCAGATCGTGGGCACCTTCGCCGAGGCCAAGGAGCGTACGATCGCGCGCTTCGAGCGCGACTACCTCGCGGTGCTCATGCGGCGCTGCCGTGGAAACCTGTCTCGGGCCGCGCGCGAGGCCGACGTGGCGCGCCACCACCTCCGCGACCTCCTGAAGAAGCGGGGCCTCTACGGCCTGGACCACGGCGATGAGTGAGCGCCGCGGCGCGCGGGCACGCTGGGCCGCGGTGACGCTCGCCGCGCTCACGATCACGAGCCCCCACGGGGCGCACGCCGCCGAGCCGACCGACGTCGAGTCGCTCCGCGCGGCCTTCACGGCCGCCTACGAGGAGGAGTCCCGAGGGAACGTCGCCGCGGCCCTCACCATGTTCCGCGCGGTGCAGCGGGAGCGCGACACCGCCTCGGTGCGCTACCGGATCGCCGCCTGCCTCGAGGGGCTCGCGCGGCGCCCGGAGGCGCTCGCGGCGTACCGCTCGGTGGGCGAGGTGGCCCGCCCGAGCGACGCCGCGGTCGTCGAGAGCGCGCAGGGCCGCGAGAAGGCGCTCGCGCTGGCGCTGTCGGAGCTCTCCGTCGAGATCGACGGAGCCCCCTCGACCGCGGAGGAGCTCTCGATCGACGGGAAGCGGGTCCCGGTCGCGAACCACCGCGCCACCGTCACGCTCGAGCCGGGAGCGCACAGCGTCGCGGTGCGCCGCGGGGGCGAGGAGCCGGTGCCAATCCACGTGACGCTCGCCGCCGGTAAGCCCACGGTGGTCGTGGTCGGCCTGCGCGGCGAGCGCATCGATCGCCCCAGCCCCCCGCTCGCGCCCCAGCCCTCCCCAGCCGACCGCGGCGGCCCGACGCGCACGGCCGCCGCGCTCGCCCTCGGCGCGGGCGCGGCGCTGCTCGCGGGCTGCGGCGTGGCGGTGGCCGTGCGCGAGT
>CAZHGG010000446.1:0-5639 GCA_964531755.1 uncultured Polyangiaceae bacterium | reverse complement strand
GGTCGCTCAGGCGGTGCTCGGGGAAGAGCTTCCACTTCGGCTCCCAGCGCAGGAGAGCACCGGGCGGCCGTCGCCCGCGGAAAGCCTGGCCCCAAGAGCCGCGAGACCGTCGCGGATGCCAGCGTCGATGCGCGCGGCGATGGCGGCTTCGAAGTCTGCGAGGTTGACCGCGGGGCGCGTGCTGGGCAGGAGGCCGCGCCGCGCGAGCATGTACACCCCGATCATCTCCTTCGTGAGCGCGATGGCCTTCGGGGTCTCCGAGCGCGTGACGAGGAAGAGCGCGTCTGCCTCGTTGTAGAAGCGCTGCCGCGACGGGCGCCCACCGGTTTCTCCCACGGTGGGAGAAACCACCCTGGGGTTGATGTTGCCCGCCTTCTCGTGCCGCCCCGAGAGCTCACGGAGCTTGTGGAGGGCAAGGTCGAGCCGCGGGGCGAGCTCGGTGTCGGGGATCTCCGGCTCCGTGCCCTCGCGGCCAGGGACGGTGAAGGTCCAGTCGCCCACTCGCACGAGACGGTGGGCGGCGGCGCCGTCGCCGATCACCTCGGAGACGAAGACGGGGTTGCTGTTCTGCGAGTCGTGCGGCATGTTCTTCGCGGTCGTCATGGGAGTGGGTCTCCTGTGGCGGCAAGGCCCCGCGGGCGGATGTGAAGTCCACCGCGGGGTCGGGCCTTTGGGGTGAGCAGAGCCGCGCCTTCGCGCGCACCATGCGCCGCGGCGTGAGGCTCCTGTGGGTGAGTGGTCGGTCAGTTCCCCGCGCGGACGGTGCCGCGCACGCGGCGTCGCTCGGCGCCGTCCGGCGGCTCGAAGGCGATCTCGTAGGTGAGGCGCGTGTCGATGGCCGTCACCGTCACGGTGACATTGCGCATCCACCCGCCGTCGACGATCCACTGCACGGCGCGTTCGAGCTCCTTCTGCAACGCCACGCCCGCGCCGGTGGTGTTCACCTGCGCCTTCGACCAGTCGACGCCGAGGTCGGGCGCGACCGGGCAGCGCCCGAGCGTGGTGCGTAGCGTCCAGACGAGGAGCCCCATCGCCACGGAGCTCGCCCCCACGAGCTGGCCGTCCTCGACGACGAGCACGCCGCTTCGGGCGTCGATCGCAGGGGTGTAGTCGATCATGCGAGCACGTGCTCCGCGCCGTCGTCGATCACACCGAAGTTCGTAGGCGGGTTGACGGTGACCCCGAGCGTGTTGAGCGCCGCGGTCACGGACGCGATCCATCCCGCCATGCCGCTCGGAGGAGCCGTCGTGCCCGCCGCGCGCACCGCACCCTCGCGCCGCGCCACGCGTTCGGTGCCGCCCGCGAGGATCACCGAGCACCCTTCGGCGGGCGTGATCTCGACGTCGCCCGACGCGCGGATGCGGACAACGGCCGCGGGCACCGCGCACCCGCGGAGCTGCGTCTCCCCGGCCTCCAGCGCCACGGCGCCCTCGCGCGCCTCCTTGTCGAGGAGGAACGCGAAGCGGTCTCCGTTCGGCAGCTCGACGACGAGGGCCTCTGTCGAGCTCCGCACCACGGGGCGCGCGCGAAGCCCGGGGGGCTCGACCACTTCGAGCGCATCGTCGGGCGCTCCGCCCTGCCCCCGCCCCTGTGCGACCGAGACCTCGCGCGTGTCGCTCGTCGCGGCGCGGGTGATCTGGAACACGGTGACGTTCATGGCGTTTCGGCGAGCTCCGACAGGGCCCCGTCGGGCACGAGGCTGAGGCGCGTGCGCTGGGCACCCTTGCGGTCCCCCTCGAACTTCACCCCGACGATGAGCATCGTCTCGTCGATGCCCACGAGCTGGTCGCGCACCGACGCGCGGTTGTTCGGCATCCAGAGGCGCCCCTGCTGTCGGTGCCCGAGGACGGTGCAGTCGTAGGTGCGGAAGCGCTCGTTCGCAGCGGCGCAGATCCTGGCGGCCTCATTGTGGGCTGCGTCGACCGTGCGGGCCTGCCGCGACTCGACGTAGCGGGGCCGCGCGGGAGCGTCGTCGGCCACGACACGCGCCGCGGCGGGCGTGAGCAGGAAGCCGTTGGTGACCGTGCGGGCGATCTTCGCCGACTGCGCGTCGCCGCGCGGGGCGTCGGCGAACACCGTCACCTCCGTGGGTACGTCGCGGATGGAAGCCACCTCGCGTCCCGCCCAGATCGTCGAGCGCTCGGTCACCCGCCCGTCCTGCCACTCGCGCAGCAGTTCGAAGGGCACCTCGCCCGTCGTGCGCGGACGATCGACCACCAAGGCCGTGCGCCCCGATCCTTCCGCGGGCGTCGTCCAGACGCGCAGCCCGAGGCCGCGGACGATGCGCTCGACCACCTGCTGCACCGTCTCGCCGACACGGGGATGCCGCGTCTGGAGGATCTGCCGCCGCGACACCCGCCGCCCGAACACGCCACGCCGCGGGCGACGGAGGCTGCCGACGTGGGCCTCCGAGGGCACCGACTCGCTCGCCTCCGCCGCCACGCCGAGGGGCTGGTAGAGCGCCGTGAGGGCGTCTTCCAGGCGGCGCCCCGCGAGGGTGAGCGTCGGGTCTGCGTGGAAGCTCACGGCGCCGCCGAGCTCGTCCCGTCCGCTCAACACGAACACCGGCTCGTCGCGGTTCATCTCGTCGTTGCCGACCGAGCGCGTCTCTACGATGCCCGAGAGCACCGCGTCGCCGTCGATGGCGGCCGTCAGGACGTGGCCGCACTTCACCCCCGACGTGGCGTCGATGAGCCGCTGCCACGCGGCCTCACGCGACGCGTCCGAGTACCAGAAGGACAAGGTCCACGCGACGCCGACCTCCAGCATCGACAGGTCGAGGGTGTAGCGGTCGAACACATCGACGCGCAGGGCCTCGGGGCCGACGAACACCTCGACGACGGACGCCTCGGGCGCGCCCATGGGAGCACCGTGAGGGTACGGCCGACGGGGACGACGTCCGCGGCGAGGGCGTTGGCCGCGCGCAGATCGGCCGCCCGCCAGGGCGAGCCGTAGACAGCCAGCGACACCTCGGCGAGCGTCATGGCGCGCGGGAGCTGGTAGACCGTCGCGCGGCTCGGGTCGGGCAGGAGCGCGGCGCGCACGCGCCCCGTCGACGAGAGCACCTTCATCAGCGCCGCCCGCGCGCTCCACACCGCGACGGCGTTCGCTCCCGTCACACGCACGGCGTCGAGGCGAAGGCGCGCGGCGTCCACCGTGACATCCACGGACGCGAGGGACTTGCCCACGGCCGCGTAGGGGACGGGTGTCGCAACGGTTGCGAGCGCCGAGGTCGTCACGGTGGCGAGCGGCACTTCCAGCGCGACGCCCACGAGCCCGAGCGCGGCATCCGCGGCGGCTGCGCGCGCGGCGAGCTCCGTGCGGGGATCGCCCGCGCCGCGGTCGGGCAGGAGGGCGATGACACCCACGCTCGATGCGCGCTGCTCGATCCACTCGAAGTCCACGAAGGCGCCGTTGCGGGCCTTCGCGGAGATGCGCGGCTCCCAGGACGCGACGAGCACGTCGAAGGTGCCGAGCAGCGGATGCGAGAGGCGCCCCGCGCCGTCGGAGTAGAAGCGCGTGAGGAGCGACTCGAAGGTGCCCGGAAACAGGTCGTCGCCGTAGCCCTCGATGTTGCCGAAGAAGGCCGCCGTGATCTTCCCGCGGAAGGCCTTGCGACCACCGTCGACGAGCTCCGCGCCGTCGCGCCGCCACGCCTCGTGCTCGGTCACCTGACGCGCGCCGGTCTGCGTGCATTCGGTCACCGGGAAGCGGAGGTTGTCGAAGGCCGCGCGCTGGAGGAGCTCGCCGAGGAGGTTCTCGCTCACGGCGCGCTCCGTGGGGCCGCGGCCTGGCTCGCGGCGTGGGCGGCGGTGTGGGGATCGAGCACCGCCGTGAGCGGCGCGCGACCGATGGCCTCCGCGATGCGGTCGGGCAGCGACTGGAGCGACTGGAGGAAGCCCTGGTTGCCCGCGGCGCGCGCCGTGTCGTAGGCGCCCCAGAGCATGCCCGTGGCGGTGCCCACGCCGGGCAGCAGCATCCCGACGCCGCGCGCCACGCGCTCGCCGCCCGACAGCCGCCGTCCGTCGAGGGTCTGGCCGGTGACCACGGCGCGGACGTTCTCGCCGTACGCGAGGCCCGCGCCGAGGGCCGCACCGGCCTTCGTGCCGAGCACGCCCGCGAGCGTGGCGCCGCCTGCGACGAGGGCCTTCGAGGTGAGCGGGTTGCGCGTCTCGAAGCCGCGGATGGCGTTCGAGAGGTCGCGGATCGCGCCGGTGTTCTCGTTGATGGCGTGGTCGCGCGTCTCCTCTTCGCGGTTGAGCTTCGCGCGCTCGGAGCCCCGGCGTAGCGCTGCGAGCGCGGCGATGCGCTCGGGGGTGAGGGCGACGTTCGTCTGCGTGAGCGCGTTGATCTTCTCGACGTTTCCGTTGCCCGCGAGGCCCACCATCATCCGACGGAAGTTCGCCTGGAGCGACTGCGCGTTGCCTGCGCCGGTGCCTGCGAAGATGTTGGCAAGCTGCGTCGGGTCGCGCATCCCCGCAGCCATCATCGCGCCCGTGAAGGCGAGGGGGTTTCGCATCTCCGCCCGAAGCGCGCCGTGCTCGTCGAAGAGCGCCTGGCGCGCGCGGTCCCGCACGCCGCGGTCCTGGATGTGGGAGAGGTTCTCGCGCATCTTCTCCTGCGTGCCGGGGTTGGAGAGGGATCGCTCGAAGCCGGCCATCGCCGTGGCTGACAGCCGCGCCGACTCGCCCGCCCCGCGCAGCACCTGGACTTCCGCGAAGGCCTGCCTGAACGCGTCGCTGCCAGCGCGGTTGCGATCTTCGGGCGCGGCCTGCGCCATGGCGGACTGCATCCGCTGGATGATCGGCCCCATCGCCTCGCGGGTAACGGCGCCGGGCTCGACGGCGCCCCGTTGCGCGGCGCCAACCACCCACGCCGAGAGGAAGTCCTGCGTGCTCTGGTCGAGGCCCTGGTTGCCGAGCATCCCCTGGAGGCGCGAGAACTCCCCAGGATCGACGCCCATGTTGCGACCGCGCGCGGCGGTGTCGATCGCACGCTCGAAGACCGCGCGCCGGGCCCCGGCGTTGCGCGCGCCGCCGAGGTTCTCCATCGCGCCGAGGGAGCTGAACTCGGTCTGCGCCTGCGCGATGGCGCCGGTGAAGTCCTCCGAGCGCATGCCCTCGGCGATGGCGCGGCGGCGGATCATCTCGACGTAGCCGTTCACCTCGCCGATGTCCGTCACGCCCACCTGCGACACGGCGTCGATGACGCCCCCCTGCAGGTCGGCCTGCCGCTCGCGCGAGCCCTGGATCTCGTTGTGCACGTCGCCCGCGAAGCGCAGGCCCCCACGCGCGGCTCCCGTGACGGTGCTCGCCACGCGGCGGGTGGAGGTGTCGAGGTTCTCCCGAGACGCCCGCGCAATGGCGCGCACGCGGGCACGCGCTTCGGCCTCGGCGAGCGCCGTGCGACGACGCCCTTCGCGCTCCTGCGCGCGCGTCGCCTCCTGCTCGGTGCGCTGCGACTCGCGGAGGAACGCCGTGAGCTCGCGCTTCTTCGCGGTGGCCTCCTGCTGCGCGAGGCGCTCCCGCTGCTTCGCCTCGTTGCGGGCCGTGGTGGTCCGCTCGCGCTCGGCGCGCGTGTAGGCAGCCGTCTCCGCGCGCTGGTCGTTGCTTGGCCTGTTCCTTGTCTGCTCGGGGTGC
>CAZHGG010000445.1:0-5641 GCA_964531755.1 uncultured Polyangiaceae bacterium | reverse complement strand
CCACACCGTGTTTCGCGCCCACCTCACGGGTCGACCTGGAGCTCCAGCAGGTTCACGTACGCGAACGGGCCGACCACCCGATCCACGTCCACGAACAAGCGGCCGCGCGCGTCCGGGGTCAGGCCGGCGAGCACGGTGATCTCGCTGTCGTTCCCCTGCGCGCCTCCCGCGCCGAGCCCCGCGCCGCTGGTCTGCACGCTCGCGCTGCGGGGGGGGCCCGAACCCCGCACGGTGAACCCCGTGCGGCGCTCGTCGGCGGCGGCGCGGCTCGCGAAGAGGCGCAGCGTGTAGCGCCCGCTCGGCGAGAGCCCCTCGAGCGCGAGCCCCGCGGCGTCGTCGGGATCTCCCGAATAGAAGAAGTCCCCCGTGGACTCGGGCACCGCGAGCGTGCCGAGCCGCGCGCCGTCCGGGCTCACGAGGCCGCCGTTGCGGAGGCCATTCACACGGAAGCCGCCCGTGATCACCAGGTTCATGTCGGTCGTCTCGCCGCGCGTACCCCGGAGGCGACGGAGCGCCTCTCCCGCGTGCACCTGCTCGCCACCGTCGCGCGCGTGCCAGCTGTTCCAGCGGATACCGAAGGCGTCGATCGCGGGAGCCGGCGCGCCGTCGAGCGGATTGGAGGGGCCGAGATCCACACGCACCAACGTGCCGGGAGTGGGCGGTGCCGGCAGCGGGAGGCGCGAGCTTGGGAGCGCCGCGGCCACGGCCGGCAGCACGGTCGACTCGAAGAGCGCGTAGCCCTCGGCGGAGAGGTGCAATCCATCCGCCACGAAGAGCCGCGCGGGAGGCGGCTCGCCGGGGGTCGCCGCCGCGAGGAACGCCGCGGGGGAGTCGACGTAGCGCAGCGAGGGGTGGGTGGCCGCGAGCCGCGCGATCTCCTGGTTTACCTCCACCGCAGCGGCCCAGCTCGCCCAGCGTGCAGGCGTCGGCGTGATGCCGATATAGAGCAGCGGCGCGCCGGGCCTGCGGGCGTGGAGTCGCGTAGCGAAGCACCGATAGGCGTCGATCACCGCCCGCGGGCTGCTCCCCCCGGCGAGATCGTTCGTGCCCGCGAAGAGCAGCACCCCCGCGGGCGCGTGGCGCAGCACGAGCGCCTCCGCGTGCGCCGCGAGATCGACCATGCGCGCGCCGCCCACGCCGCGCTGCAGCGGATCGTGCGCGGAGAGCACCCGCGCCGCCGAGCGCCACCTCCGAATGGTGGACGAGCCAACCACCACGAGGCCGCCCTGCGCCGGCGGCGCGAGATCGTCTTGTCGACCGTATTCCCGCACGACGTCCGCGAACGGATCGGCCCCCGCGTCGAGTCCGGCGCAGGGGTCGTCGGTCCATGGGAGCGGCGGCACGGGGCGGGGCGTGGCGTCCGCGTCGATGGCCGCGTCGGCGGCCGTCCCCGCGTCGACGTTCGCGGAGTCGGGCGCGGCGTCCGACGGGTCGGGCCCGGGGGCGTCCGCGGCGCGCGCCTCGAGCCCCGCGTCTTCGGGCGTTGTGCCGGGGTCCGCCTCGCCACACGCGCCCGCGCCGAGCGCGGCGACCAAGGCGAGCGTGGTCAGGAGCGCGAGGGTGAGGGCGCGCGCGCGGGCCAGCATGGGGGGAGAGCCTACCAGACCGCCCGCTCCCGCCGCGCAGACGCGCCTCGTGGGAAAACCCGCTTGGCGGCCGACGAATCGGCCTCGCCCCGCCGAGCGGCTCCCCTCAGAGCGTGGCGCCGCAGGTCGAGGCGTCGGGCGTCGACGTGACGCACTGGCCACCGCGGCACTCCGACACCGGGCACGGGCACGCGAAACACTGCAACTGCGGGCAGTCGTCCGACGTGCGGCACTCCTTCGCCGCCGGCTTGGCCGCGCAGCGGCCGCAGCAGTCGCCGTTGGAGAAGACGAGCTGCTCGCCGTCCGGGCACACCACCGCCGCGCAGAGGACGGCCGCGCAGCGGCTCGGCTTCCCGACGCACGTGGGGCAGCAGGTGCCATTGTTCTGGGCCAGCCGCTGCCCGTCAGCGCAGAGCGGCACGGCGCACTTCACGTACGAGCAGTCGATCTTCGTCGCGCTCGCCGCGCTCGCCGTGACCTCGTCCTCGACTGTGGGCGCCGCGCACCCGACGGAGAACGCCACCACGACGCCGATGAGACCCGAGACGATTCCCGCACGTACCATGAGTGCCTCCCCGCTCCGAATTTGAGCTCGCTCGCGGTACTCCTGTTGACCTCTCCTGTCAAGGCCGACGCGGCCTCCCGAGGCTCGAGCCTTGCGTCGGTCGCCACGCATCGAGGCACGCCCAGAGCGCGAGTCCAGATGCGCGCGGTGGCCGCTTCGCCGCTTCTAGCGGTTGTTGCCGGCGTGCCGCCCCGGCGGGGTGTCCCGCGCAGTGCAGCTGCCAACTCGTGCAGGAAGACCAGCACGTGCGCCGGGGCATGACACCCGAGCCGTGGGGTCCCGAGACGCCGCGTCCGAATCCTAGCCAAACGTTCCGTCCCTTGCGGGCCGACCCAAGGAATGCTCTCTCCACGGGGATGGCGTCCGCGATTCGAGTGGCCACGCTCTGTGTCGACGAGGCGGATCGCATCCGCTCGGCCGACGCCGGGGCCGAGGCCTTGTTCGGGGCTCCCTCGGCGGTGCTCGCGGGCCGCCCGCTCACCGAGCTCATCGAGCATCCCGCCGAGGAGGGCGATCCCGAGCCCGCGTGCACCGGCCGACACGCGAGCGGTGCGGCCCTCGCGCTCACCGTGACGCGCACTCACCTCGCCCTCGGAGGTGAAGGCGGCGAGACCGTGCGCCTCGTGCTCGTGCGCAACGCCGCCGTGACGCCGAGCCACCTCGAGACCGAGAGCGAGCGGCTTCATTTCCTGCAGACCGTGATCGACGCCATCCCGACCCCTGTATTCTACAAGAACACCGAGGGCATCTACCTCGGGTGCAATCGCGCCTTCGAGGTCTACCGCGGCCTCGTGCGCGAGGACCTCGTCGGTCGCTCGGTGTTCGGGATCGCCCCTCCCGAGCTCGCGCAGAAGTACTTCGACGCCGACGCCAAGCTCCTCGCCGAGGGGCCGGGGCGGGTGCAGGTGTACGAGGCGGGCGTCATGTACGCCGACAAGTCCGAGCACGACGTCATCTTCTACAAGGCGAACTTCACGAACCGCGAGGGGGAGCTCGCGGGACTCGTCGGCACGCTGCTCGACATCACCGACAGGAAGAGCGCAGAGCGCCAGCTCGCCGCGGCGAAGGAGGACTCGGAGCGCCTGCTACGGAGCGTGTTGCCCGAGTCGATCGCCGACCGGTTGAAGAAGACCCCCGGCATCATCGCCGACAGCTTCGCCGAGGCCACGGTGCTGTTCGCGGACGTCGTGGGCTTCACCGTGCTCGCCGCCAAGATGTCCGCGCCCGACCTCGTGGGCGTCCTGAACGCGGTGTTCTCGCGGTTCGACGCGATCGCCGCGGAGCACGGCGTGGAGAAGATCAAGACCATCGGCGATGCGTACATGGTGGTCGCCGGGGTGCCCGCCGAGCGCGCCGACCACGTGGAGGTGATGGCCGAGGTGGCGCTGGCCATGCGCGACGCGATCCTCGCGGTCTCCGCGGAGGCGGGCGTGCCGATGAACCTGCGCCTCGGCATGCACACGGGGCCCGTGGTGGCCGGCGTCATCGGCACGCACAAGTTCCTCTACGATCTGTGGGGCGACCCGGTGAACACCGCGAGCCGGATGGAGTCGCACGGGGTGGTGGGCGAGGTGCAGGTGACCGAGGCCGTCCAGGACAGGCTCGCGGAGCGGTATCGATTCGAAGATCGTGGTGTATCGAGCATCAAGGGCAAAGGTGAGATGCGCACGTTCTTGCTGCGCGGGGCGCGCTGAGGCGAGCCAGCCGAAGCGACGAGCGATCGCAACGCGAAGTGCGTGGGGACGAGCCCCGCGCAGTGCCAGGTCATCCGCTACGCGTGCGAGCCGGGCACCACCGGCTTCTCGAACGGTGCGGCTGCGGCTGCCAGCAGCCCGCCGACTGCCCCGCGTTCATCAACTGCATGCCCGGCCCCGGAGTCCCGAGCTGCGCCCCGGGGCGCGCGCGCTGCGCGTACACGCCCGTCGCGTACTGAGTCCTCGCGGGCCCTGCGCCACTCGGAGCGAGCGCGAGGGCCCGGGGGGGTGGATGACGCCTCCGCGGGAGCTCGATCTGCGCGGGATGGCGCGCGTCGGGCGCCGATGGTAGACCGCCCGCCATGAACCGCGCCTTCGTCCTGGCCTCCGCGTGCCTCTCCTTCAGCCTCTTCGCGTGCGCGGGTGAGGTCGCCGAGCCGGCGCCCGGCCCCGAGTCCGACGAGGCCGCGCCCGCGGTCGACGGGGACGCCGAGCTCCAGCTCTTCCTTCGGCTGCGCTGCAACAAGGACCTCGACGCCTACGGTCGCCCGACGAGCTCCGACGCCGAGTGCAAGGACACGAACGCAGGCACCTTCACCCTGCGCTGAGACGCTCGAGCAGCGCTCGCAGCCCGTGACCGTCGCCGACCGCGGTCACCGTGGAGCCGAAGTGGGCGGACATATTTCGACCGGCCGCTTAAGCTCCGGGGCACGAGTCGGCGGCCGACTCCGAGGTGAGGAGCGCACATGGGACGAACGTTTTCCACACGCCACGGGGCGGTCCGCGTGGTCTTCGGGCGAGGGAGCCTCGACCGGCTCGCGGCCGAGCTCGAGGCGCTCTCCCCGGCCCCGGCGCGCGTGCTCGTCGTCTCGACTCCCGGCCGACGCGCGGACGCGCAGGCGCTCGCCGTCTCGCTGGGCGAGCGGGCCGTCGGGGTGCTCGCCGCCGCCCGCGAGCACGTCCCCGCCGAGGCCGTCGCCGAGGCACGAGAGGCGGTCGCCACCACACGCGCCGACACCCTGCTCGCCTACGGCGGCGGCTCGGCGATCGGGCTCGCCAAGGCGGCCTGCGTCGCGAGCCCAGGGCTCGGCCTCGTCGCCGTGCCCACCACGTACTCGGGCTCGGAGATCACCCCCATCTACGGGGTGTCGGAGGGCGGAGAGAAGCGGGTCGGTCGCGACGAGCGCGCGCGCCCGCGGCTCGTCCTCTACGATCCGACGCGGACGCTGGACCTGCCGACCGACGTCACGATGCCGAGCCTCTGGAACGCCCTCGCCCACGCGGTCGAGGCGCTGTGGGTGCCCACCGATCGCGCGACCCCGCTCGTCGCGGAGGAGGCCCTCCGCCTCCTCGCGTCGAGCGCGCGGCGGCTCGCGGTCGCGCCCTCCGACGCCGACGCGCGGGACGACGCGCTCGAGGGGGCCTACCTCGCGGGCTGCGCGCTGGCGGACGCGGGCACGGGCCTTCACCACAAGCTGTGCCACGTGCTCGGCGGCCGCTTCGGGCTCCCCCACGCGCCCACCCACGCGGCGCTGCTGCCGCACGTCGTGCGCTGGATGGCCTCGTCGGCGCCCCCCGCCATGGCGGCGATCGCCCGAGCGCTCGGGGCGCTCGATCCGTGCGACGGGCTCGAGCGACTCGCCCTCGACACCGGGGTGCCGCGGAGCCTCGCCGAGCTCGGCTTCGCCGGAGACCCGGGCGCGGTCGACGCGGTCCTCGACGCCGTGCTCGCGGCGCCACCGCCTTCCCCTCGCGCCCTCGAGCGCGCGAGCCTCGACGAGCTCCTCGCGAGCGCG
>CAZHGG010000444.1:3329-5647 GCA_964531755.1 uncultured Polyangiaceae bacterium | reverse complement strand
GCCGCCGGGGCCGCGCGGCGGGCGCGGCGCGGGCTTCCACCCGTGCTTCGCCGCGATCGCCCGCGCGCGCTCGAGCAACACGCGGCCCTTCGCGGGGTCGACCATGGCGACGTACGACGCGAAGCCGCACGCGGACGCGAACACGTCGGGCGAGCTGCCCCACCGCTTGCCCTCGGGACCGTCTTTGTCGAGCGCGTGGAGGAGCGCGCGGAAGCGGCGGAGCGTGGCGCGGTCGACGCCGAGCTTGTCGTTCACGACGACGCCCGTCACCTCTTGCTGGCGACCCTTGCGGAGTACACGGGTCTTGTCGGGGTGCGGCGCGAAGCCCTCGGCGGCGACGATGAAGCGCACCTGCTTCAAGAGCTGCCCGGCGGCCGCCGGGTGCTCACTCGAGGTCGACGAGAACGTGAGATCGTCGGCATACCGCGAATAGGCAAACCCGAGCTTCTTCGCGGCGTGGAACAGGCGCCTATCGAGCCGCCGGCAGAGCACGTTGGTGATCGCGGGGCTCGTGGGCGCGCCTTGGGGCAGCCGACGCGGGCCCTGGGCGACGTCGTACTCGGCGCCGTCGAGCGCCACGCGCACCGTGTCGGGCTCGCTCGCGAGGAGCGCGAAGATCGTGGCCACGTGCTCGCCGTACCCGAGCGAGCGGAACACCCCGCGAACGCGCGGCAGGGTGACCGTGGGGAAGAAGTCCTTGAGGTCGAGGTTGACCACGACGCCCGCGCCCACGTGAGGCCGCGCGTTCGTCACGATCGAGCGCTCGGCGCGGAACCCGTGGGCCGCGTCGTGCACCTCCACGCGCGCGAGCACCGCGTCGAGGAGCCAGCGCTGCAGCGCCTTCAGCCGCCGCATCGGCGCGGAGATGATGCGCACGCCCCCGGCCTTTTTGGGGACTTGAAAGCGCCGGTAGTGAGACACGCGCGCGGCGCTGGTGGTGCGGGCGTACGCCAGAAAGCGGAGCTCGGGGACCGTGACGCCGGCGGCGCGGGCGAGGTCTTCCGCGGTGCGCAGCACGGGCAGCCCCTGCTTCTGGAGCCGCGCCTCGTCGCACGTCGTGTCGGAGAGGCCGCCCGAGACGCCGCGCCCGAGGAAGACGATGGTGCGGGCCTTCTCGGCCTTCCACGCCTCGGCGCGGGCTACGCGCTCGCGCTCGCGGCGCGCCTTGGTCTCGGCCTGGCGCTTCTTCGAGTCCGCCAGGCGGCGCTTGTAGAGCTCCTTCTTCAGGGCCTCGATGTTGTCGAGGCGAGACTGCTCCGTGCGGAGCGCGGCGAGCTCGCGCTGCGCCTCCGCGAGCTCCCGGATCTCGTCGGCCGGGTCGGAGGGGAGCGTCCCGCGCGCCGGCCAGAAGCCGAGGCGGATCATCTCCTCGAGGACGACCTCGTCCTTCGAGGTGCTGCGGATGCGATCGTAGAGCTGCTGGCGGCGATCCATGGCGAGGGCGAGTCAGGAGCGGAGAGCGGAGAGCGGGTGACCTTAGGCAGAACACAGCTTCACGCGCGGCGGCTTCGGGGACCTTCGAAGATGTCTCGGGACTGGCTCGCTCAACTCAAGCGGACGCGCCTAGCTGGTGCTCGTTGAATTCACGGGATTGAGCCCGGAACAGCACCAGCTAGGCGTCGTCCGCACAGTCGAGAGCGGGCCAGTGACGCATGGAGGGCCAGGTTGCATGGACGGCGAGCCGCCGCCCGGGTTGCAAGATGTCACCCCGAAGTCCGCCGCGCGTGAAACTCCTTTCTCCATGCGAGAGGGCCGTGTCATCGGTAGGGGCCTCGGGCGATGGATGAACTCTGTGAGGGTGAGGACGCGAAGACCCGCGCGAACCGCGGCGCCCCCTCGAACAAGCGTGTGGCGAGCATATGCTCGCAGGGGCCCTTGAGAAGCTTGTTCTGCTGAAAAAAATTGCAGGTGCAGGTGGCCTTGGCGAGGCGGCCGTCGGCGTCGATGGTGAGGTCGGCTTGGTGGGTGTGCTTGCCGTCTTTCACGGTGCCGAGGAGGCCCAGCGCGGCGTCCGGCAGGGCGCGCGACGCCACGGTGACGGCGCGGGCCTCGAGGAAGCGAGTGGCCTTCTCTTCGCGCTCGTTCGAGAAGCGGAGCTTGTCCATCGGGAGTGGCTCGCGCGCGAGCTCGCGCACGCGGTAGACCCCCTTGTTGAGGTCGTACATCGCGCGGCCGGCCTGCGTCCACGCGGAGAGCGCGCCGAGCACGGCGGAGCGGGGCAGGTCGAGCTTCTTCGCGAGCGCGTCCGGGTCGGAGAACCACGTGGTCTTCAGGCCCTCGAACACGCGGCGCTTCGTGAAGTCGTCGGTGTCGGCGCG
>CAZHGG010000444.1:0-3229 GCA_964531755.1 uncultured Polyangiaceae bacterium | reverse complement strand
GCGCGGATGGGCTCGCCCGGGGTGAGCACCCAGCGCAGCGCCCGCGGCCCGCGCTTCTCGCGCTTGCGACGGAGCACGAAGCAGAGGTTGTGGAGGTCCATCGGGTGGAGCTCGAAGCTGCGCGCGGGCAGCGCCATCGCGGAGCTCACCTGGAGGAAGCCGCGCACCCACGAGTCGGGCAGGTCGATCTTCTTCTCTTCGTAGGTGTCCTCGCCCGTGGTCTTCACCTCGAAGCCGCTGGGGTCCACCTCGAACCGCGTGGTCTTGTAGCTGCGTATCTTCTGGAACTCCTCGTAGAGGGGAGTCGAGTAGTCGATGTTCGTGGTGCCGCAGGCGAAGTTGCCCACGTTCTTGAACACGTCGAGGCTCGCGCCCAGGCGCCCGTAGGTGGACTCGTCCTGGCTGAAGCACTCGAAGAAGAGCTCGTCGGGGTGGACGGTGATGACCGGGTCGAGCACGATCCACGCGTCGCGATCGTGCTTGTAGAGGTGGTCGAAATAGGCCCGCTGCGCGCGGTAGAAGGGCGCCATGCGGAGGGCGCGGCGACGCTGCATCTCGCCGATCTTCCGCGTGAGCGCCTCGATCTGCGCGCCGACCCCCGCGCGCTCCGCGGCGACGGCGGCCAGGTCGACGAGGTCCTGCGTGGCCGCCCACTCTTTGTAAGCGGTCTTGTCCTTCGGCTTGAAGCGCAGGTCGGAGACCACGATGTCGTGCAGCGCGCTGATGGCCTCGCGGAACGCGACGCTCTTGCGGAGCTCGCCCGAGAAATACGTGGGCTCGCGCTTCAGGTCGGGCGAAAACGACAGGCTCGTTCGGTCGAGGCGATCGTCGATCTGCGAGGCGCGCTTGAACGCGTACGCGAACTCCATGTCAGCGACCTCCCGCGGCGGCGCGCGCCGCCCGCTGCGCGACGGGCACGACGCGGAGGGGCAGCGGCACCTCCGGGTGGGCGCGGCCGATGGCGACCATGGCCTCGAGCGCGAGGGCGCGGTCCTCGACGGCGATCGTGGCCGAGAGGCGGTGGAGCACGCCCACGACCAGCGCGGCCGCCTGCGGGTTGCGGAGGCCCTCGCCCCGGAGGAAGGCGAGGACGCGCGCCTTGGCGACGCGGCCTTGGTTCACGCGGGAGAGCACGCTCGTGAAGTAGGGAGTGAGCTGCTCGAGGCGCCCCACTTTGTCGCTGGCGAAGCGCTCGAGGTAGTTCGTGGCGAAGAGCTGCACGCTGCGCTGAGGGTGCTCGGAGAGCTTGAGCAGCAGCGCCGGGCCGTCCTCTTCTTTGAAGACGCGCGAGGTGAGCTCGCGCCCGAACGACTGCACGTCCTCCTTCACGCTGTCGATGACCGCCACGAGCGCGTCGGCGGTGAAGTGCTCGGGCGGCACGGCGCGAAAGAAGGCGAACGCGAACTCGCGGGTGTCGGCCCACTTCGCGTCGCAGAGCCTCGCGGCCGCGGCCAGGTTCGCCACGACGCGCGGGCGCTCGGCCTCGAACATGCGCCACGCCGCCTGGCGCACCGCGAGGACGTCGTGGCTGCCGAGCTCGACGATGTCGTCGAGCTCGAGCTCCGAGGCGGCGGACGCCGCGAGGTCGGCGAGCAAGAGGCCGCCGAGCTCCTGCGCGTGCGGGGAGCCGGAGCGGAGCAGGCGCCACACGGTCTCCCGCGTGAGCTGCGCGGTGACCTCGGCGAGGTCCTCCTTCAGCACGCGGAGCACGTGGCTCGGCGCGCCCTCGGGGAGCTTGCGCCGGAGGAGCGCCTCGACGAGGCCCTCGGCGATCGCGAGGCCGATCTCCGGGTGGGCGCGCGCGACGCGCGCGGCGAGCGGCCGCGAGGCGTGCCGCAGGTCGGCGTTGGCGTCGGCCGAGAGGTGCACGAGGAGCTTGAAATTCAGGGTGAGCGCGTCGTCCGAGAGCTCGGCGAGCAGGCGCATGCCCACCGCGCGCACGTTCGCGAACGGCGAGCGCACGACGAGGAGGACGACGTCGACCGGCACGAGCCCCGAGCGCGAGTCGAGGCGCGCCAAGAGCTCGGCGCCCACCTCTTGGACGCCCGCGAGCGGGTGCCCGAGGAGATCGCGCAGCGCGGCGGGGCCGACCTGCCCGAGGTGCTTGCCGAGCGCCACGCTGACGGTCTGCGCGGCGTCGAGGGCGAGCTCGGCCGAGGGAGGGTCGTCCGGCAGGGCGAGCAGCGCGGCGATGACCCGGCCCACGAGCGCGGCGCCGGCCTCGGGCGAGAGGGCGAGCGACCTCACCCAGGTGCGCGCGAACGCGCGGGCGTCGGCCTGGGAGGCCGTGATGAGCGCGGCGAGGAAGGAGGTGTCGGCCCCGAGCGCCGCGCGGCGCTCGTCGATCCACGCGAAGGCCTGCGTGCGGGCGGGCCCGTGCGCGCACGACGCGAGCGCGGCGAGCACCCTGGGCGAGAGCGCGCCGGTCGCGTGGCGGGTCCGCGCGAGCTCGAGCCCGAGGCGGGACGCGGCGGCGTAGGGCCGCGAGAGGACGAGCACCACGTCGTCGTCGTCGAGCGCGGCGAGGAACGCGCCGCACGCGAGGAGAGCGCGCGCGGCGAACTCGACCACGGGGGTGCACGCGCTCTCGGCGACGAGCAACATGAGGCCCTCGGGGCGGGCCTCCCACACGGCGGGGAACGCCTCCTCGCGCGCGGGCGGCGCGGGCTGCCCCGCGCGCTGCCCTCGCCGCAGGCGGAACGCCTTGGTGTTGCGGCGCAGCTCGTACCGGGGGCTGTTCGTGAACAGCAGGTGGTTGAGCACGCGGTAGGGCGCGAAGGTGTCGTAGCCGGGGCGCGCGGCGACGGCGTCGGCGTCGGTGAACGAGAGGAGCACGCCGGCCGCGAGCGGGACGAAGTCGGCGTCGTCGAGCTCGCCCATGCGCCGGAGCGTGCGCCACGTGCGCCGGCGGAGGTACTCCCGAGTAGGTGCAGCATACACAGACTTGGGCGTCGCGCGCCAGACCACGGGGTTCGCGCGGACCTTCTCGAAGCGCGCGGCGAACAGGCCGAACACCCGCGGATCGCGGCGGTACTCGGCGGCCTTGAACAGGTGGCGGAGCCAGTAGAAATAGGGCTCCTTGAACGGCGCGCGCGCGAGCTCCGCGAGGAAGGCGGGGCGCACCACGTCGTCGTCGACGAGGTAGAGCAGGTCCATCACCGCGAAGGCGCGGGGCTCGGCGGCGAGGTGCGCCTCGAGGGCGGCGGCGAAGCCGGCCGGGGCGCCGGCC
>CAZHGG010000443.1:0-5657 GCA_964531755.1 uncultured Polyangiaceae bacterium | reverse complement strand
GAGGGCGAGGTCGGCGAGCGCGGCCGCCGTCGGCGCGCCGGCCAGCGAGTGCTTGTACGCCGCCGTGACGGTGATCTCCACGAGGGCGCCCACCGCGGAGAGGCCCTCGGGCACCTCGACGTGCACGATCTCGTTCTGGGCGGTGCGCCCCTCGAACGTGCCGCTCTTGCCCTTGCTCGCGCCGTGTACGAGCACCTCCTGGCGCGAGCCCACCAGACCGCCGAGGTGCGCGCGGCCGAGCTCGTCGCCCAGCGCGAAGAGGCGCGCGAGGCGGTCGGACTTCTCGGCCTCGCTCACGTCGTCCGCCAGGCGGGTGGAGGGCGTCCCGGGCCTCGGCGAGTACTTGAAGGCGAAGAGGGAGGTGAACCCCGCCTCGCGCACGAGGGAGAGGGTCTCGAGGAAGTCCGCCTCGGTCTCGCCCGGGAAGCCCACGATGAGATCGGTGGAGAGCGTGATGCCGGGCCGCGCGCCAACCAGCGCCCGCGTGCGCGCGAGGTACTCCTCCCGCGTGTAGCGGCGGATCATCCGCCGCAGCATGCGGTTCGAGCCGGACTGTACGGGCATGTGGACGTGCCGCGCGAGCACGTCGAGATCGCGGTGCGCGCGGACGAGCGACGCCGTCGCGTGCCGCGGGTGCGGGCTCGTGTAGCGAAGGCGCGCGAGGCCCGGCACCTCCCGCGCGATGAGCCGGAGCAGGCCCGGGAACTGGCTCTCGTCCGGGTCGTCGCTCTCCGGCGGTGGCAGCGCGGCGTCGCGGAAGCTGTCGACGGTCTGGCCGAGGAGGGTGATCTCGCGCGCGCCCGCGGCCACCCACCGGGCGGTCTCCTCCACGATCTCGCGGGCTGGGCGGTAGCGCTCGGGGCCGCGCGTGGTGGGCACGATGCAGAACGAGCAGCGCTCGTCGCACCCCTTCATGGTCGTGACGAAGGTCGACACGGGGGCCTCGCCCGGGCGCGGGTCGGCGGCGAGGAAGCGGGGCGCGTCGAGGTCGAAGACGGTGCGCGCGAGGCGCACGCCCCCGGACATGTGATCGTTCACCAGCGCGGGCAGCTCGCCGAGGTTGTCGGGGCCGAGCACGAGGTCGATGTGGGGAATGCGGGCGAGCAGCTTCTCGCCCTCTTGCTGCGCGACGCACCCGGCGACGGCGATGACGAGCTCCGGCCGCCGCTCCTTCAGCGGCGCGAGCTTGCCCACCTCGCTGCGGAGCTTCTGCTCGGCCCGCTCGCGCACGCTGCACGTGTTGAACACGATGAGATCGGCGGTCTCCACGTCGGCGGACGGCCGCCACCCGTGCGCGCCGAGGACCTCCTCCATGCGGTCGGAGTCGTGCACGTTCATCTGGCAGCCGAAGGTTTGAACGACGTAGCGGCCCGGCATCGGCGAGGCTGTAGCAGAGACCGGGCGGCCCGACGAGGCGACGGGGTCGCCGCGCGCGCATTTTCTCGGGGCCTCGGGCGGGCCGCCGGCTATGCTCCGCGGCGCGCTTCGCCCGACGAGGTCGCCTGGAGTCCGCCATGAAATCCCCTCGCTCGCGCCCCTCGGTCCTCACCACGCTCCCTGCCCGCCGCGCGGCCCGCGCGCGCGTCGGCCTCGCCGCGGGCGGCCTGCTCCTCGCGCTCGCGGCCTGCAAGAACGATCCGCCCAAGGAGGCGCCGGAGGCCAAA
Organism: uncultured Polyangiaceae bacterium; assembly: GCA_964531755.1. Taxonomy (GTDB): domain Bacteria; phylum Myxococcota_A; class Polyangia; order Polyangiales; family Polyangiaceae; genus JAAFHV01. The sequence continues at coordinate 3,993 of CAZHGG010000443.1, read as the reverse complement.
GACGCCGCGGCCGCGGCGCGCCCGGGCGTCGTGGCCTCGTGCGAGATGATCGCCGCCGTGGGGAGCTGCACCGAGTGGGCGAAGCTCTCCGCGGGGCTCGAGCGGGGCCTCTGCCAGGGCCTGAAGGGCAGCTACGTCGAGGGCGTCGGCGCCGGCTGCACCACCACGAACGAGCTCGGCCGCTGCGCCATGGCCGACGGCGAGGTGAAGCACTACTACAGCGCCGCCGCGGGGCCGACGGGCTACACGCTGGCCGACGCCGAGCGCGACTGCACGAGCCCGGAGCTCGCCGGGAAGTTCACCAAGACCGCCCCGTAGCTGCGCGCATCGCGGCCGGAGTTGCGCAACATTTGCGCGCGCGACGCTCGATCGCCGCGGCGCCCATCGAGCCTTTCCTTTTTGGTGAGGGTCGGTAGGGTAGTGCGCAATCCCATGGCGAAATTCGAGACGCTGGTCGACATCTTCGAGAACTCCATCCGCACGTACCCGAACAACGAGCTCTTCGGGACCAAGAAGAACGGCGAGTGGGTGTGGACGACGTACCTCGAGTTCGGCAAGGAGGTGGACGCGTGCCGCGCCGGGCTCGCCTCGCTTGGCGTCGAGCGCGGCGATCGCGTGGCGATCGTCTCGAACAACCGCGTCGAGTGGGCCGCCCTCGCCTACGCGTGTTACGGGCTCGGCGCCGCCTTCGTGCCCATGTACGAGGCGCAGCTCGCGAAGGAGTGGGAGTTCATCGCGAAGGACTGCCAGGCGAAGATCTTCATCGCCGCCACCGACGCCATCTGCGAGAAGGCCAAGGGCTTCCTCGACGCCGTGCCGTCGATCACTCACATCGTGAGCCTCGACGCCGCGACGAAGGCAGGCGGGAAGGTGGTCACGTACGCCTCGCTGAAGAAGACCGGCAAGAAGGTCCCCAGCGTGCGGCCCGCCAAGAACGACGTGGCCGGCTTTATCTACACGAGCGGCACCACCGGGAACCCGAAGGGCGTGCGCCTCTCGCACAACAACATCGCGAGCAACATCAGCGCGGTGCACGACGTGTTCCCGATGAGCGCCTCCGACCGCTCGCTCTCGTTCCTGCCGTGGGCGCACGTGTTCGGCCAGACCTGCGAGCTGCACGCGCTCTTCTCGATGGGCGCGGCCCTGGCGCTCTGCGAGGCGGTCGACAAGATCATCGACAACCTCGCGGAGACGAAGCCCACGCTGCTCATGAGCGTGCCGCGCATCTTCAACCGCATCTACGCGAACGTGCAGAAGCAGATCTCCGCGCGCCCCGGCTTTGTCCAGGGGATGGTCAAGACGGCGCTCGCGGCGCGCAACAAGCAGCGCGCGGGCGAGGAGCTGGAGCTCGGGGAGGGCCTCGTCCTCGCCCTCACGGACGCGGTCGTGTTCTCCAAGGTGCGCGCGCGCTTCGGCGGCCGCCTGCGCTACGCGTTCTCCGGCGGCGCGGCGATCTCCACCGACGTGGCCGAGTTCATCGACGGGCTCGGCATCACGGTCTACGAGGGCTACGGCCTCACCGAGACGAGCCCCATCGCGTGCGCGAACTACCCCGGCGCGCGCAAGATCGGCAGCGTGGGCAAGCCGCTGCCCGGGATCCGGATCGACGTCTCCCCCGAGGGCGAGCTCATCGTCCACGGGCCGAACGTCATGCTCGGCTACCACGATCGGGACGAGGAGAACGCCGCCGTGTTCACCGAAGACGGCGGCTTCCGCACGGGCGACATGGGCCGCGTCGACGACAAGGGCTTCGTGTTCATCACCGGCCGCATCAAGGAGCAGTACAAGCTCGAGAACGGCAAGTACGTGGTGCCCACTCCGCTCGAAGAGCAGATCAAGCTCTCGCCCTACGTCGCCAACGTCATGGTCTACGGCGACAACAAGCCGTACAACGTGGCGCTGGTCGTCGCGAACGCCGCGTCGGTGCGCGCGTGGGGCGCCGAGAACGGCGTCACCGAGGCCGACGACGAGAAGCTCATCGCCAACGAGAAGGTGCGCGCGCTCTTCAAGGCCGAGCTCGACAAATACGCGGGTAAATTCAAGGGGTTCGAGGACGTGAAGGACTACGCCCTCATCCTCGAGGACTTCACCACCGACAACGGCATGCTGACGCCGAGCCTCAAGCTGAAGCGCCGCGCCGTCCTCGAGAAGTGGAAGCCGACGATCGAGGCCATCTACGCGAAGAAGAAGCCCAAGGAGGGCGCGGCGGCGACGGCCTAGAGGCGCGCGCCGACACGAGTTGCGTTGTGTCAACTCCTCCGGGCGCGCCGGCGCCGAGGATGGAGCATGCGCACGTCCTCTGCTCGCGCCGCGCGGCGCTCGCTCGCGGTCTCGCTGTCGTTCTCGCTGTCGGTCGCGTCCTCGGGCCTCGCCCTCGCTCAGGTGAGCGGCACCGTGCGCGACGAGGCGACGGGCCTCCCCATCGCGGGCGCGCGCGTGCGCCTCCAGGCGACCAAGATCGAGGCGCTCACCGACGCTGCCGGGGCCTTCGTTCTGCCGGGGGTCACGGGCGCCGGGAAGGTCGTGGTCGCCGCCGTGCCCGGCTACTACTACGGCTCCGCGAAGGTCGTCGCGCCGGCTTCGGGCGTGGAGCTGCTCGTCGCGTCGGCGACGGCCGCGGCGAACCCGACCGTCGACCACGGCACGCCCGAGAGCTGCGGCTCTTGCCACCCCTCGTTCTACGCCGAGTGGCGCTCGTCGCCCATGGGCAAGGCGGGCACGAACACGTGGGTGTACGACGTCTACGACGGCACCGGCGCGAAGGGCGGCGCCGGCCTCGGAGGCTTCGTCTACACGCGTGACAGCGTGCTGGCGAAGAAGAACCCCGCGAGCGAGTGCGCGAGCTGCCACGAGCCCGAGCGCTGGTGGTCCACACCGTACGCCCCGCTCGACCCGATCGCGGGCGGCACCGACGCGGTGGCGCACGGGGTCTCGTGCGCGGTGTGCCACACGATCGCGCGGATCGACGCGACGAAGCCGAACTTCCCTGGCCTGTGGCCGGGCGTCGTCACCGTCGCGCGGCCCGCCCCGGGCGACAAGGCCCTCTTCGGCGTCCTCGGCGACGTGACCTACCAGCTCAGCGGCTCGATGCGCGCGGCCTACAACCCGCAGCTCCGCGCGGACGTCTGCGCGGCGTGCCACCAGGACAAGAACGATCCGGACGAGAACGGCGACTTCGAGTCGCCCCGTGGCGTGATCTCCGAGCCGACGTACCTCGAGTGGAAGGCCTCCCCGTACGCGGATCCGACCGATCCGCGCCACGCAACCTGCGTCGACTGCCACATGCGGCCCACCGGCGAGGGGCAGGCGTGCAGCGTGCAACTGCCGCCGCTCCAGCGCCCGCCGGGCGACGTCCGCAGCCACGCGTTCCCGGGCACCTCCGCCGAGTTCCTCGAGCACGCGGTGTCGCTGACGCTGAGCGCGCGCCGCGCCGGCGGGGCGGTCGCCGTGGAGGTGTCGGTGCGGAACGACCAGACCGGCCACCACGTGCCGACGGGCGTCACCATCCGCAACATGATCCTGCTGGTCGAGGCCTCTCGTGTGCGCGACGGGGCCGCGCTCGTGTCCACCGGCGCGCAGGTGGTGCACGACCTCGGCGGCGTCGGCGACCCGCGGCAGGGCTACTTCGCCGGGCTCCCCGGGAAGCTGTTCGCGAAGGTGAACGGCGACGCCAGCGGGAAAGGTCCGACCTTTTTTACCGACGCGACGAGCATCTTGTGGGACACGCGGATCCCCGCGCTCGGGGTCGACACGACGAGCTACTCGTTCACCGCGTCTCCGGAGGACGGCGCGATCCGCGTGCGCGCGCGGGTCCTCTACCGCCGCTCGTGGCGCGCGCTCGTCGACGCGAAGGCCTGGGCGACCGACGGGCACGGTGCGCCGCTCGAGGACCTCACGCCGCCGACCTTCGGCCACCTCATGGCCCAGGCGGAGGAGACCCTCCCCGCCCTCGAACCGTGCGTCGGCGTCGGCTGCGACGCGGGCACGCCGACG
>CAZHGG010000442.1:0-5667 GCA_964531755.1 uncultured Polyangiaceae bacterium | reverse complement strand
CCTCGCCTGCGGCTGCGCCTGCGGCTCGGGGTCGCCGTCGACCGTCGTTCGCCCCTTTGGGGCTCACTCCGCGGTTCACGGTCGCGTCGCGCTTCACGGGGCGGCCGCGCCCGCCGCGGCGCGCGCCGCGGGCTCGTCGACCTCCCGAAGGAGGGTGGCGATGAGCTCGGTCGTGGGTGGCGCCGGCGCCGGCGCGGCCCGCTGGAGCCAAGGCCAGTCCGGGCCGGAGGGCTCGCAGCCGTCGGCGAGCTCGGCGGGCAGGCACGCCGTGCGCACGTGGACGTGGTCGTCGTGGGGGCCCGAGCCGCGCGGCCGGAGCATCATCTTCATCGCCCGGTAGATCACCTCGGTCGGCTCGCCTCGCGCCCGCGCCCACGCGACGAGCAGCGCCTCGATGTTGGCGTGGACGAACAGCCACTGCACGTTCGCCTCCGGATCGAGCACGAGCGCGCGCACGAGCGCCCACTCCCGCGCGACGTCGAGTCGAAAGTACTCTTTCTTGTCGGGGTCGAAGGCGAGCCCGTCCGCCTCCACGCGGAGGAAGCCCGGGCTCGTCACCGGCGCGCCGTCGAGCGTGGTGAGGTAGAGCAAGAGGTCGGCGTCGCGCCCGGTGCGGTGCGACGCGTGCCCGGAGATGCGCCCGCCGTGGGGCGCCGAGAGATCGCCCACGCACAAGACCCCGCCGGGGTGCTCGTCGGCGACCGCCTTGCCCGCGCGCGCGAGGGCGCGCGTCAGGCGCGGCACCGCGAAGTGGCGGTCGTTCGGGCGGAGCCACGCCACTCCGGGCGCGTCTCGCGGGAGCTCGGCGCCGTCGGTGAGGGTGCCCCGATGCGGCAGGCCGATGCTCCCGCGTTGGTTCGGGGCGAGCGGCGTGGGCGTCGGCGTGCACCCGAGCGCGCCGCCCGCGAGGCCGAGCGCGGCGACCGCGACCGCCGCCAGGAGGGCGCGGCGGCGTGGCGCCCCCGCGCTCACTCGGGCTCCCTGGCGCGCCGACGCGCGTCCGGCAGAAAGCCGAGCACCTTCCCCTCGACCGCGCCGAGGGCGCCAGGCGTCGCGAAGCTCTCGGCGAGTCGGAGCTTGCCGTCCTCCCGCGCGAGGTAGCCCTGCTCCACGAACGCCGTGAAGGCGTTGTCGAAGAGCGCGCGGCTCACCGCCTCCTTGCGCTGGATCTCGCCGCCGAGGAACATGCGGTCGCCCACCGCGAGCGCGCGCTTCGCGAGGTCCTTGGAGGGGAGCGGCCCCTTCGCGAGGGCCCCGAGCGCCCGCGCGGCGACGCGGTAGCCCTCCACGAACTCGAGCAGGATGCCCGCGTAGAGGCGCGCGTCGTCGCCGGCCGCGCCATCCCCAAGCGTGACGACGCCGCGCCCGTCCTCGCGCACCTCGCCGTCGCGGAGCATGGCGTCGAGGGTCTCGTCGAAGATGCGCTCGAAGGGCGCGTCGACGCGGAAGCTGAACTCGTGCTTGAAGAGCCTCGAGAGCGCCTGCACGCGCGTCGCGAGCGTCTCGCGATGCGTGGGCGGGCCGTCCTGCGCGAGCAGCGCGGTGGCCACGAGGCCCCGGTCCACGAAGAAGTGGACCACGACGTTCTTCGCGAGGTCGAGGGCGTGCCGCCGCGCGTCCTTCACGAGGTAGAAGGCGTCGGGCGAGGGGTGCGGCGCGCGCGCGCGGTCCTTGTCGAGGGGCTCGCCGGGGAGCCGCACCTCGAGGTGCCCGGCGCGGAAGAAGAGCTCGGTCGCCTCGGAGAGGCACGCGCGTCGGACGGTGCGGCCGTCCACCGAGACGCTCGGCGAGAAACGGGCGCCGAAGCGGCGGAGAAGCTCGAACAGGCGCACGCAGAGCGCGATGAGGTCGGCGTCGGAGATGCCTCGCCGCCCGTGGGAGAGCAGCGCGGTCGCCACGAGCGCGCCGGGCGTCACGGCGGTCACGCGGTTGATCTCGTTCATCACGCGGTGGGCGAGGCGCGTGATGAGCGCGCGGCGGCGCGCGGGGGTCAGCGCGAGCTCCGCGCGCGCGCGCTCGCCGGGGGACGCCTCCGCGGGCGGGGCGAGGGGAGGCGCCTCTCGCGGGTGCTGGAGCTCGCCGAGCACGCCCTCGAGGGTGAGCGGCTCGCCGAACTGCACGTTCAGCCTGCCGTACCGGCCGACGAGCGTCTCGAGCGCGCGCAGCAGGCCCCGCACGTCCTCCTTGCGCTTCTCGCCGCCCGTGAGCTCGCGCACGAGGGAGCGCTCCTCAACCACGCGCTCGTACCCGATGGAGATGGGGCAGAAGTACACGCGCCGGTGCCCGCCGAGCGCAGCCTCGACGACCATCGACAGGAGGCCGAGCTTGGGCGAGAGCAGCTTGCCCGTGCGCGAGCGCCCGCCCTCGAGGAACACCTCCAGCGACACGCCGTCGAGGATGAGCCGCCGAATGTACGCGTCGACCACAGCCCCGTAGAGCCGGTCGCCCTTGAAGCTCCGGCGGATGAAGAACGCCCCGCCGCGCCGGAGGACGTCGCCGAGCGGGAAGAAGTTCAGGTTGTCTCCCGCGGCGATCACCGGCGCGGGCATGCGCGCGTGGTAGAAGATCCGCGTGAGGATGATGTAGTCTACATGCGACTTGTGCGACGGGAGGAGGATGAGCGTCCCGTCCTTCGAGGCCTCCTTCAGCCGCGCGAGCCCCGCGTGGTCGACCTCGACCGCGGAGTACATCTTGGCGAGCGTCGCGTCGAACGCCGCGTCCATGACCTGGATCGCGTTCATGTCCTGGGCCGACTCGAGCTCCTCCACGAGGGCGAGCGCGCGGGCCTGCAGGGCGCGCCGCTCGCGCAGGCCGTCGCCGCCGAGCTCGACGATCGTGCGCTTCAGCTTCGGGCTCCGCGCGACCTCGGCGCGCACCCGATCGAGCGGCTTCTTCGACGGCCCGACCACCGCGCGGCGCTCACGCTCGAGGCGGCGGAGCAGGGCGTACGTGAGCCGCCGGACGAGCACGTCGTCGGGCGTGTCGGGGCCCTGCTGCGCGAGGAACTGCGCCACGTCGAGCGGCTCCCCTGCGCGCAGGGTCACGTGCTGAAAGTTCAACAGAAACTGGGCGAGCGTGCGCAGGGTCCCTGGCCACTCGCGCGGCCCGAAGAGCGCGTCCACCACGCCACGCTCCGACGAGTCCGGGTGCTTCGACCAGACGAACACTTGGGGCACGAGGAGGATCGGCGTGGCGCGCGCGCGCTGCGCCGCGAGCACGGTGTGAAGGTACACGTCGCCCTCCGCGCGACCCCGCGAGTGGAGCGCGGTGACCCCGGTCGAGGGCTCGAGGAGTGAGGGCGGGCGCTTCAGAAACAGCGCGGCCGACGACCCCTCCCCGAGCACGCGCGACAGCTCCCCCGCGTACCAGGCCTCGTCACGCGGGAGGAGCTTCTGCCAGAGGGGCGCGCGGCCGGGATCGAGCACGCTGAGCCCCCGATCGTTGGCGAACCGCACGGGAGGCAGGCCGAGCTTGCGCGTGAGGTGCTCGAGCGCGAAGTAGTCGACGATCGACACGTTCCGCAGCACGTACACGGCGGTGCCGCGGGCGTCGGCCTCGCGCACGCGGCGCTCCCAGGCCTCGTCCACGTTCATGTGCTCGAACGCGCGCGCGGCGAGCCGATGGACGAGGCCTCCGGCGGGAGACACGCTCAGCCGCCGAAGACCTTCTGGGCGATCGCGATGATGCGCTTCGACGTGTCGGCCGTGAGGCCGGTCTGCGCGCCGTGGGGCCAAGCGAAGCCGTCGGCCTTCACCTGATTGCACGAGAGCGAGACGAGGACGTCGGCCGGGGGCCCGCCAGTGGGCGCGGCGAACGAGAAGCCGAACTCGGCGTAGAGGCAGTTCGCGGTGGCGGTGGAGAAGCTGCTCTTGCTGCCGAAGATGGCGAGCGCCTCGTCGCGCTGGGCCTTGTCGTTCAGCGCCGAGTAGCCGAGGATGCGGAAGCCGTGGAACCGCTGGGTCTGGTCGGCCGCGGGCGCCGCGCCGGGCGCGCCGGGGATGAGCCCGGGCGGGATGAGGCCCGGCGGCAGCAGCGACGCGCCCGCGGTGACCCACTGCTGGAGCTGCGGGGGCAGGCCCGGCATCGCCGCGCCGGGGGCGGCGCCCGTCTGCGGCGGGGGCTCATAGTTCTGGAGGCGGTAGACCGTGATGGCCGAGCTCTTCATCTGGTCGAACGGCGGCGACAGCGTCGGCGCGCAGCCCGTCGCGAACGCGAGCGCTCCAACGACGGCGGGGAGGAGCAGCGACTGGAGCGAGACGGACCGGAACAGCGATCGGAGCATGGGACCTCGTAAGAAGGAGCTGGAGTCGAGAGCAAGCGGGCCCAGCGTACCAGAATCGTCGCCGCGCCGGCACCCCGCGTGCGCGAGGCGCGCGCGGCCCCGGGGCGCGCTAGGATGCCCCCCCGAGGTCGCCGAATGTTTAAGGTAAAGAAGATTGATCATGTCGCGGTCTGCGTGGCCGATCTCGAGGGCGCCGCCGCCAAGTACCGCGAGGCGCTCGGCCTCGAGCCGCGCGAGCGCGAGGTGGTCGCGGCCCAGCAGACCGAGGCGTGGCTCCTGCCGCTCGGCGACTCGAGCCTCGAGCTCATCAGCCCGCGCGGGAACGCCGGGCTCGAGAAGTTCCTGGAGAAGCGGGGGCCAGGCCTCCACCACATCGCGGTGGAGGTCGAGGGCATCGAGGGCGCGCTCGCGTTCCTCAAGGGCATCGGCGTACCGCTCCTCGACGAGGCGCCGCGGCCGGGAGCGCGCGGTCACAAGGTCGCGGTCCTGCACCCGCGCGCGACGGGCGGCGTCCTCGTGGAGCTGGTCGAGCCGTCGCACGATGCCGAGCCCCCCGCGTGAAACCGTGAGGTCGCTCGTCGAATCCGAATGGAAGATGGGCGACCATCCGTAGTAGCTTCGCCGGCGGAGGCGCTCGTCGAGAGCGACTCCGGCCCCCAGGAGGACCGACTTGAACACGCTTCGCCATCGGCTGGTTTCCGCAGGACTGGTTCTCGTCACCTTGGCGTCGGCGGCCTCGCCCGCGTACGCCGTGCCGCCCGGCGCGGGCAAGGGGGCCAAGCCCGCGCCGAAGGCCGCCGCGACGCCGCAGGTCAAGCCGGTCGACGTGCGCGCCACCACCAAAGACGCGGACGCCAAGTTCAAGGCGGGCCAGTACGCCGAGGCGCTCGCGCTCTACGAGACCGCGGACGGCGCGAAGCCCTCTCCGGAGCTCGCGTTCGCCATCGGCGAGTGCCAGGACAAGCTCCTCAAGCTGCGCGAGGCGGTGGTCGCCTACGAGCGCTTCCTCGCCGCGGTCCCCGCGAAGATGAAGGACAAGGCCGAGCCCACCCAGCGGCGCGTGGCCGAGATCAAGGGCATGCCTGGGAAGGTCCACCTCGACACCGACCCGGCCGGCGGCGCCGTCCTGGTCGACGGCAAGCCCTTCCAAGAGAAGAGCCCGACCGACCTCGACCTGCCGCCGGGCAAGCACACGGTGCGCGTCGAGCTCGAGGGCTACGAGCCCGTCGAGCGCGACGTCGAGGTGGCGTACGCCGCGAAGCAAGATCTCGCCGTGACGCTCGAGAAGAAGCCCGAGCCGCCGCCGCCGCCCCCGCCGCCCCCGCCCGTCGCGGAGGCGCCAAAGCCCGCGCCGCCGCCGCCCCCGCCGCCCCCGCCGCCCAGCA
>CAZHGG010000441.1:0-5689 GCA_964531755.1 uncultured Polyangiaceae bacterium | reverse complement strand
TCGAGCGTGCCCTCCTCGGCGGCGTCGGTCATGCGTCGCGCTTGCCGCGGCGCTGCGGCGGCGGTGCGGCGGCGTCGCGCGCGGCGCTCTCGGCGGCCTCGTCGGCGCGCCCCTTGGCGACGAGCTCGTAGAGCAGGCGCTCCATCTCGCGCATGCCCTCGCCCGTGGCCGCCGAGAGGGCGTGGAGCTTGATTTTCTTCTTCGCGAAGCGCGCGCGCAGCGCGGGGTAGGCCTCGCGCACCTCGGTCACGTCCATCTTCGAGAGCGCGACCAGGGTGGGCCGCTTCGCGAGCACCGGGTCGAAGAGGCGCAGCTCCTTGCGGAGCGCGTCGTAGTCGGCGACCGGGTCGCGGCCCTCGCCCGGATCGAGCGAGACCAGGTGGAGCAAGGCGCGCGTGCGCTCTACATGTTTGAGAAAGCGGAGGCCGAGCCCGGCCCCCTTCGAAGCGCCCGGGATGAGGCCGGGGATGTCGGCCACCACGAAAGACGCGTTGTCGTCGACGCGCACGACGCCGAGCTGCGGCACGAGCGTCGTGAAGGGGTAGTCGGCGACCTTCGCGCGGGCGCGCGAGCACGCGCTCACGAACGTCGACTTGCCCACGTTCGGGAAGCCCAGCAGCCCCACGTCGGCCATGACCTTCAGCTCAAGGCGCAGGCGGCGCTCGGCGCCGGGCTCCCCGGGCTCCGCGCGGCGGGGCGCGCGATCGAGCGGCGTCGCGAAGTGGATGTTCCCTCGGCCTCCGCGCCCGCCCCTCGCCACGACGGTGTCCACGCCGCCGACGGTGAGATCGAAGAGCAGCTCGTTCGACTCGGCGTCGAACACCTGCGTGCCGACCGGCACGCGGCAGATGAGGTCGCTCGCGCCGCGCCCGTAGCAGTCGGCGCCGGAGCCGTTCTCCCCGTCGTCGGCGCGGAGCGTGTGCGCGTACGTGAGGTCGAGGAGCGTGGAGAGGCCAGGATCGGTGCGGAACACGACGTCGCCCCCGCGGCCGCCGTCGCCGCCGGACGGGCCGCCGAACGGCACGTAGTTCTCGCGGCGAAACGCCACCGCGCCGTTGCCGCCGTCGCCCGCCCGGGCCTTCACTTCGCATGAGTCGACAAACTTCACGCGCCCCTCATACCACAGCCCACCTGAAGCCCCGCGAACCCACCGACGATTCGGCTAACCTGGTCGCATGAAGGACGTGCTCGTGCGCTTCGGACTCGCGATGGAGAGCTCCCTGCTCACGGAGCTGGACGAGATCGTCGCCGCCCGACGGACGACGCGCTCCGAGCTGCTCCGCGACCTGGTGCGCGCCGAGGTGTCGAAGCAGCGGGTCCGCTCGGGCGAGCCCGCCGTCGGCGCCCTCACGCTGGTCTACGATCACCACGTCCGCGACCTCACCGAGCGGCTCACCGAGGTGCAGCACAGCCTCGGCGACGCCATCCGCTCGACCATGCACGTGCACCTCGACCATGACCACTGCCTGGAGGTGATCGTGATGCGCGGCGACACCGACGTGCTGCGCGACGCGGCGCAGAGGATGTTGGCCACCCGCGGCGTGAAGCACGGGGGCCTCGAGCTCGTCACCGACCGCGCGCGCACCCAGCCGTCCGACGAGCCCGGCCCCGTGCACGAACACGACGGCCACACGCACGTGCACGCCACGGAAGGCCACGGCCACGACCACGGGGCCCCGCCGGCGCGTCCGCGCCGCAGATGACGCGGCCCGTGGAGCGCTAGGTGTTCGCGACGCGCGCGAGCATGCCAACGAAGAAGAGCGCGACGTCGACGATGCCGATCACGAGCGCGGCCGTCGCCTTGCCGTCGCCTGTCATGCCCGGGCGGAGCGCGATGAGCTTCTTCGCCTCGAGCGCGTTCTTGATGGCGAGGGGACCGAGGACGATCCCGAAGCAAAACAGCCCGACGAGGGCGTATTTGAGCGCGGTGTTGGCCTGGGGGCACTCCATGGGGAGGCCGGCGTCGAACGACGCCTCGGGCGGCGCGTACGGGTTCGCGTCGAGGCCGTACCCGCCTGCGGGAGGCGGCGCGCCGTAGCCGGCCGCCGGGGGCGCCGGCGGACCATCTGGAGGAGTGAGCGGCATGGTCGCCACAGGCTAGGGGAAGCCTCGCCGCCCCGCCAACGGGTTTTCTCGCCGCTAGCGCGAGCGGAGCAGCGCCCTGGCGAACAGCGGCGCGACGGGGGTGAGGTTCTCTGCGCCGAGCTGCTGGCTGCCCGGGTGCGAGTCGGTGCCGCAGACCGTCGCGAACACCCCGGAGGCGCGGATCTTCTCGAGCGAGTCGCCGGGGAGCACGAGGTGGCTCGCGATCGCGTGGACGCGCGCGGCGCCCGCGGCGAGGTACGCGCGGCCGGCCTGCACGAGCGACGAACCGGTGCGGATCATGTCGTCGTACACCACCACGTCTTTGCCCACGACGTCGGCGTTGATGCCCGTCACGGAGAGCGCCCCGCTCGACGAGTCGCGCTTCTTGTAGACGAACGCGGGCTCCACTCCGAGCGTGCGCGCGAGGCTCTGCACCCACTTGGCGCGGCCCGCGTCGGTCGCGCCGAGGACGTACGACGTGTCCCCCATGGTGCGCTTGACGAGCTCGGTGACGAGGGGCGCGCCGTAGAGGTGGTGCGTGACGTGCCGGTCCTCGAAGTAAAACTCGATTCCGTCGGTGTGGAGGTCGAACAGGAACACCCGCGAGCCGCCCTCGCAGCCGGGGATCGACGAGATGAGCCGCGCGCGGGTCTTGGCTGTGACGACCTCCCCTGGGTAGACCGCGCGCTCCATGGTCGCGTAGCCGAAGTACGGCATCACGATGCTGAGCGAGCGCGCGCCGGCGCGCGAGATCGCGCAGCCGAGGTCGTAGAGCTCGAGCCAGTCGAGGTCGGTGGGGGTGCCGCCCAGGAGCACCACGTCCCGGCCCCACGCGTCGTCGAGCAGCCGCAGGTAGCGCTCGCCGTCGGGGAACATCTTGCGCTCGACGTGCCCCTCGTCGAGCTCGCCCTCGGCGAGGAAGCTCGGGGTCATGTAGTTGTAGGATGCAATCGTATAGAGCAGGCTCTTCGTCACGTGGGCTCTCTCTCTCTCGGCGCGCGTCCGGTCGACGCGTCGACGATCGCGCGCGCCACCTCGCGGGCTTGCCGCACACACTCGGGGATACCGATTCCGTCGTAGCCGTTCCCCGCGAGGTACACCCCGGGGTGCGCCGCGAGCGCGCGCTTGACCCGCGCGAGGCGCCCCGCGTGGCCGAGGCGTGGCTGCGGGCTCGCCATGCCGTAGCGGTACATTCGCGCGAACTGCGCCTTCCCGCGGAGGTGGACGAAGGCGCCGAGCTCGCGCTGCGCGAGGTCGGCGAGGGCGGCGTCGCTCACGTCGCGGCCCGCGTGCTCCGCCCCGAAGAAGAGCCGCACGAGGGCCTGCCCGCTGGGCACGCGGTGGTCCCACTTGGAGCCGACCCACGTGCACGCGAGGGCCGCTCGCCCCGCGGAGCGCGGCACGATGTACCCGGACGCGTCGAGCGGGTGGTCGATGTCGGCGCGCCGGAAGGCCAAGAAGACGGTCGCCGTCGACGCGTATTCGAACCCCGCGAGCAGCCCCGGCAGGGCCTCGTCGAGCGGCGCGAGGGCCCTGCTGGCGGCGTGGGCGGGCCCGGTGAACACGACGTGGTCCGCCTCGAGCACCTCGTCGCGGAGCGCCACACGATAGGGGCGGCCCGAGGCGGCGCGCGACACGCCGACGACCCGCGCCCCGAGCCGGACCTCGCCCTGGACCCGGTGCGCGAGGTTGATGACGAGATCGCCCATGCCGCGCTTGAGCGAGAGGAAGGCCGAGGGGCCCGCAGGTCGGCGCGACGCGGGCGCCGAGTCGCGCGCCTCGCGCTTCGCGCGGCTGCTGCGCGGGCCTCGCTTCTCGCGCTCCGGTGCGTCGTCGCGAGCGGCGGGTCGAGGCGGCGCTTGCGCGGCGCGGGCCGCTTTCTGGGCGCGCATCGCGCGGATCAGCGAGCCGTAGGTCTTCTCGGCCGCCACGAGCTGGGGGAAGGCAGCGCGCACGGAGATTTGGTGCGCGTCGCCCGCGAAGATGCCGCCGAGGAGCGGGCCCGCGAGGCGCTCGGTGAGCTGCTCCCCGAAGCGGCGCTCGAGGAAGGCGCCGACGGTCTCGTCCTCGCCCTCGTGCCACGCCCGCGGCGGGACGAAGAGCTCGAGCCCCATGCGCAGCTTCGCGTCCCACGTGAAGAGCTCCGAGACGGCGATGGGGTACGCCTCCGTGGGGACGCCGAGCAGCACGCCCTCGGGCATGGCGTGAAGCGCCCCATTGTATGCAATGTACACCTTTCGGTTCGCGGGGATGGTCTCGATGAGCTCGTCCCCCAGGCCGAGCTCCCGCGCGAGCTCCGTCGCGTGGGGCTTCGCCGCCACCCACGAGTCGGGCCCGTAGTCGATGAGGAAGCCGTTGTGCAGGTCGGTGACGATGTTCCCGCCGAGCCGCGGCGACGCCTCGAGCAGCGTCACGTCCAGGTCGGGGGAGAGGTGCTCCAGGGCGTACGCGGTGGTGAGCCCCGTGACGCCGCCCCCGATCACGACGACCCGCGGCCGGCTCATGCGCCGCCCGGCGTGCGCGGGGGCGTGGGCGGGGCCGTGAGCGCCCGCGCGACGTCGACGAGCACCTCCACGAGCGCGTCGTCAGCGTTGAGCGACGCGGTCCGCGAGAACTGGAGGGAGAGCTCGGAGGCCCAGGCGCGCGCTTCGATGTCGAGATCGTAGAGGATCTCCACGTGGTCCGCCAAGAACCCCACCGGCGCCACGACCACGCGCGTGTGCCCGGCGGCCCGCGCCTCCTCGAAGGCCGCGCGCAGATCGGGCCCCATCCACTCCACGGGGCGGCCGCCGGGGCCCGCGCTCATGCCCTGGCTCTGGAAGCACACGACCGCCCGCCCCGGCGCGCGCGCGAGCCGCGCCTCGATGGCGGCGGCGGACGCTCGGCACTCCGCCTCGTACGGATCGCCGGCGCGCACGACCGCCACGGGCAGGCTGTGCGCGGAGAAGATGACCGTGGTCGCGGCGAGCTCGGCGTCGGAGAGCCCGCGCAGCGCGTCGTCGACCCGCGCCGCGAAGGCGGCCGAGAGCCCCGCGTGGCGGCCCCAGTTGCTCGGCCCGAGCACGCGGACCCCGTCGCCTACCTCGGCCAGCGCGGCCTCGCGCACGGCCTCCACGTAGATCGACGCGGAGTGCTGCGCGAGCGGCAGCACCACGAGCTCGGTGAGCGCGCCGCCGACGTCGGCGACGAGCCCTCGGATGGCCTCGCGCGGCGTCGGCGCGAAGAGCCGTCCGCACGCGCGCGCGGGGAGCCCGAGCGCCGCGCCCAGCTTGGTCGTGAGCTCGCGCGTGATGTCGTTCAGCGGCGAGCGCCCCCCGATCGCCTGGTAGCGCCGCGTGACCTCGGCCAGCAGCTCGGGAGATGGCGGGTGCCCCCGGCGGATGTTGGTGAGGAACTGGGGGAGCTCGGCCACCGAGTCGACCGTGCCGTGGACGATGACGATGAGACCTCTCACGTGGCGCTCGCTCTCTTCGTGTCGTGGGGTCGCCGCGCCGTCGCGGCCGAGCTACACGCGGCGCTCGCTCGCCTCGTGCACGAGGGCGACGACCGCCTGGACGTTGTCGACCGGCGTGCCGGGGAGGCTGCCGTGGCCGAGGGTGAAGAT
>CAZHGG010000440.1:0-5703 GCA_964531755.1 uncultured Polyangiaceae bacterium | reverse complement strand
GCGCTGGCCGTGGGCCTCGTGAGCCAGTGCTACGAGGCGGCGTGCCGCGGCTGCGAGGCGCGCGGGCGCGGCGAGTGCGGGCTGTGCTTCCGCCAGCGATGCCAGGCGAAGGTCGAGGCCGTGTGCGAGGGCCGCTGAACATTCGGCCGCGGAGCGGCGACTTGTCGTTCCGTTTCACGAAGTTGCGCCCACCCGCGCTCGCGAGACGGGGCGAACCATGGTAACCGGAGTGACCATGGACCGCCTCGTCGTCGTCGGCGCGCGGGAGCACAACCTGAAAGACGTCTCGTTGTCGCTCCCCCGCGGCAAGCTCGTCGTCTTCACCGGCCCGAGCGGCTCGGGCAAGTCGTCGCTCGCGTTCGACACCATCTACGCCGAAGGGCAGCGGCGCTACGTCGAGTCGCTCTCGGCCTACGCGCGGCAGTTCCTCGAGCAGCTCGGCAAGCCCGACGTCGACCGCATCGACGGGCTCTCCCCGGCCATCGCGATCGAGCAGCGGCCGCTCTCCCGCTCCCCGCGCTCGACCGTCGGCACCGTCACGGAGATCGCGGACTACCTGCGCCTGCTCTTCGCGCGCGTCGGCGTGCCCCACTGCCCGAGCTGCGGCAAGCGCATCGAGGCCCAGACCGTCCAGCAGATCACAGATCGCATCGCGGGGCTCGGCGAGGGCGCCCGGCTCTCGGTGCTCGCCCCCATTTGCCGCGCCCGCAAGGGCGAGCTCAAGCTCGAGCTCGAGCGCCTGCGACGCGAGGGCTTCGTGCGCGCGCGCATCGACGACGAGCTCGTCGACCTCGGCGACGACCTCGCCCTCGACCGCGCGCGGCCGCACGACCTCGACGTGGTCGTCGACCGCATCGTGCTCAAGGAGGGCGTGCTCGGCCGGCTCACCGACAGCGTCGAGCTCGCGCTGAAGCTGGGCGAGGGCCGCCTGCTCGTGCTCCCCGCCGAGGGCGAGCCCATCTGGCTCTCGGAGCGCTTCGCCTGCGTCGACTGCGGGATCTCGCTGCCGCCCATCGAGCCACGCCTCTTCTCGTTCAACGGCCCGCACGGCGCGTGCCCCGCGTGCGACGGCCTCGGCGCGCGCACCGCGATCGAGCCCCGGCGCGTCCTCGGCGACCCGCACCGAACGCTGCGCGAGGGCGTGGTGCTCGCGTGGGGTCGGCGCGGGAGCGTTGCGCTCGCGATGGAGTGCGCCCGCGCCACGGCGGCGCTCTCGGTGGACCCCGACGTGCCGTGGGAAGAGCTCCCAGAGGAGCAGCGCGAGGCCCTGCTCTTCGGCGCGGCCCCCTCCGCGGGCACGGGCAAGGATGAGCCCCAGGGCGCGGGCAAGGTGAAGCGGGGGAGCAAGAAGAAGAGCGCCACGAGCGGGTACGAGGGCATCGTCCCCCGGCTGGAGGCGCGGCTCTCCGGGCAGGCGCTGCCCGGGCGCGACGGCGACGACGACGCCGAGCCCGACGAGGCCGAGGGCGCGATCGGCGACGACGACCTCGGGCGGTTCGCCGAGGTGCGCACGTGCGCGTCCTGCGGCGGCCGACGGCTGCGGCCGGAGGCGCTCGCGGTGCGGCTGGCGGGCCGCGACATCGCCACGCTCGGCGCCATGCCGCTCGAGCGCCTCGCCACCCTGGTGGGCGAGCTCGCGTCGGACACCGCGGCGCTGTCGCCCCGCGAGCGCACGATCGCCGAGCCGCTCCTCAAGGCCATCGGCGCCCGCATCGGCTTCCTCGTGGAGGTGGGCCTCGGGTACCTCTCGCTCGACCGAAGCGCGCAGACGCTCTCCAGCGGCGAGGGCCAGCGCATCCGCCTCGCGACGCAGATCGGCGCGGCGCTGGTCGGCGTGCTCTACGTCCTCGACGAGCCGTCCGTAGGGCTCCACGCGCGCGACAACGCGCGCCTCATCGAGGCGCAGCTCCGCCTCCGCGACCTCGGCAACACGGTGCTCGTCGTGGAGCACGACCGCGAGGCCATCCTCGCGGCCGACTACGTGGTCGACCTCGGCCCGGGCGCTGGCGCGCACGGCGGCCACGTCGTCGCCGAGGGCACGCCGGAGGACCTGATGGCGAACCCCGCGTCGGTCACGGGCCCGTGGCTCTCCGGCGACAGGGCGCTCGCGCTGCCGACCACGCGGAGGAAGGCGCGAAGCGGCCACCTCTCCATCGTGGGCGCGCGCGCGCACAACCTGAAGAACGTCGACGTCGACGTCCCCCTCGGCCTCTTCACCTGCTTCACCGGGGTGTCGGGCTCGGGCAAGTCGAGCCTCGTGGTCGACACGCTCCTGCCCGCGGTCCGCTCGGTGAAGTACGGCGCGCAGCGCGCCGTCGGCGAGTGCGACAAGGTGCTGGGCCTCGACCTCATCGACAAAGTGGTGAGCATCGATCAGGCCCCGATCGGCCGCACGCCGCGCTCGAACCCCGCGACCTACACCGGCGTGTTCGCGCTGCTGCGCGAGCTCTACGCCTCACTGCCCGAGGCCCGCGCCCGCGGCTACAAGCCCGGGCGGTTCTCGTTCAACGTGAAGGGCGGGCGCTGCGAGGCGTGCCAGGGCGACGGCGTCCTCCGCGTGGAGATGCACTTCCTCCCCGACCTCTTCGTCGCGTGCGACGCGTGCTCGGCGCGCCGCTACAACCGCGAGACCCTCGAGGTGAAATACCGTGGCCTCTCGGTGGCGGACGCGCTCGACCTCACCGTGGAGGCCGCGCTGGCGACGTTCGACACGCTGCCCAACGTGCGGGTACGCCTCGAGGCCCTCGCGCGCGTGGGCCTCGGGTACCTGACGCTCGGACAGGCGGCGACGACGCTCTCGGGCGGCGAGGCGCAGCGCGTGAAGCTCGCGCGCGAGCTGGCCCGCAGCGCGACCGGCCAGACCCTCTATGTGCTCGACGAGCCCACCACCGGCCTCCACTTCGGCGACATCGAGGTGCTCCTCGTGGCCCTGCAGGGCCTGGCGGACCGAGGCAACACCGTGGTCGTCATCGAGCACAACCTCGACGTGGTGGCGTGCGCCGACTGGGTGATCGACATCGGCCCGGACGGCGGCGAGCACGGCGGCGAGGTCGTGGCGGCGGGCACCCCCGAGGACATCGCCGCGCACCCTACGTCGTACACGGGCCGCTACCTGGCCCCCGTGCTCAAGCGGGCGCGCACGCCGGCCGCGAAGTCCGCGAAGCCCGCGAAGGCCAAGGGAAAAGCGGCCCCGCTCGCGAACGGGCGCCGCCCCTGAGGTTCGCTCCCCCGCGCGCGGAGGTGCCGGCTATGGCTAGGAGTAGTCCTTCTCCTGCCGCTCTTGGTCTTCCTTGCAGCGGATGCAGAGCGTGGTCTCGGGGCGCGCCTCGAGGCGCTTCACGCCGATCTCTTCCTCGCACGACTCGCACGTGCCGAACGACCCGTCGTCCACCTTGCGGAGCGCCTTCTCGATCTTGTCGAGGAAGACCTTCTCGCGGCCGCGCAGGCGGAACGTGAAGCTCTGGAGGTACTCGCTCGAGGCGAGGTCCATCTCGTCGGGCAGATCGTTCGAGTCGAGCGACATGTCCTCCTCGAGGGTCTGCTTCGCCTTCTTGACGATCTCGTCTCGCTTCTCCACCAGGAGGGTCTTGAACTTCTTGAGCTGCTGTTTGTTCATGCCCGAACTAACCTTTCGCGACCCTGCGCACAGACGGCCTTAGGAAGAACACGGTCCCCTCCGCATTCGGGGGCGAAACACGGTAAGCATGTCCAGTCCCCAGGTCAACGGTCGACTTTCGGCGCGCTCGACGCCTTCGCCGCGCGAGGACGGCGCCACCCGCGCGCTCGTCGGCGTCGACGAGAACGGGCTCGGCCCGCTCCTCGGGCCGCTGGTCGTCACCGCCGTGCTCGCGCGCGCCACGCCCCGAGGCGAGCGCCTCGCGAGCCGCAAGCTCCGCGGCGCCCTCGCGGCGCGCCTGGGCGACTCGAAGGCGCTGGTGGGCTACGGGCACGCCGCGCTCGGCGAGGCGTGGGCGCGGGCCCTCGCGAGGCTCGAGGGGCCCGACCCCGCGTCGCCGGAGGAGCTCTTCCGGCGGCTCTCGCTCGACCCGCACGAGGCCCTCACCGCGCCCTGCCCTGCGCAGCACCGCGACCTCTGCTTCCGCGACGGCGACGCGTTCACGTCGGAGCCCGACCACGTCGACCAATGCACGCGCGACCTCGGGGCGCTCGCGCGGCGCGGCCTCGAGCTCACCTCGGCGCGCCTCATCGCGATCTGCAACCGCAGGCTGAACGAGGCGGCGGCGAGCGGCACGTCGCGCTTCGCCGTCGACCTCCACGCCATGGAACGGCACGTGCTCGACGCGCGCGCCCGCGCCGCCGAGCCCGTCTACGCCGTGTGTGGGAAGGTGGGCGGCTACGACTACTACGGGCCCCACTTCGGCCCGCTCGCGGGGCGCCTCCACGTGACGCTCGCCGAGGGCCGGGTCGAGAGCTCCTACCGCTTCCCCGACCTGGGCGAGGTGGCGTTCGTGCAAGACGCCGACGCGACCCACGCGCTCGTGGGCCTCGCCTCGCTCGTGGGGAAATGGGCGCGCGACCGCCTCACCGCACAGGTGCTCCGCGCCCTCCGCGCGAGCGACCCGGAGCTCCCCGACGCGAGCGGCTACCACGACCCTGTCACGAAGCGGCTCGTCGAGAGCTCGAGCGCGGTGCGCGCCGCCCTCCGCATCGAGGACCGGTGCTTCCTGCGCGACGTGGCGAAGGCCGCCCCCAAGCGCCGCTGACGGCTCCCGGACGCGACGGGCGCGACGCGCTCAGCGCGGGGCAGGCGCGGGCAGCTTGTCGAGGAGGGCCTTCACCTTGGCGATCGCCTCCTCCTTCGTGAGGCGCGCGGCCTGGAGCTTGTCGGGCGCGGCAGACTTGAGCGCGTACTCCTCGTCGGCCACGCCGACCACCGCGGTGCCCTTCCGCGCGATGAGGAGCTCGACCTTCGGGGCGCCCCCCTCGCCGGGGGTCACCACGTGCACCGCCTCCTCGCCCACGCCGGAGACCGGGATGGAGCCGGGGCGCTGCTTGAGCGTCTTCAGGAGATCCCTCGCCTGAAAGTCGTCCGCCGGGCCCATCGCCACCGTGCGCCAGCGGCGATCGCCCTCCTTGTAGTAGCCGACCGCCGTCGGGCCGACGTTCTTCCAGCCGAACGGCTCCTTGGGGAAGAACTGGATGCCGTTCGGGATGAGGCCGGCGTCGGGCAGCATGGTGACGGCGCGC
Organism: uncultured Polyangiaceae bacterium; assembly: GCA_964531755.1. Taxonomy (GTDB): domain Bacteria; phylum Myxococcota_A; class Polyangia; order Polyangiales; family Polyangiaceae; genus JAAFHV01. Next base: position 495 of record CAZHGG010000440.1, on the reverse strand, counting down.
GGCCGGGCGTGCTCGGGGAGGCCAGCGGCGACGGCCCGCCCCAGCGCCCCGAGGACCGCGTCGCTCGACGCACGCAGCTGCGCGGGGGTCTCGCGCTCGTTGTTGTACTGGAGCTCGATCACGTACGGCCCGCGCCACACGTACGCGCGCCCCGTGCCGAGCGCGCCGAGGGCGGCCGAGGGCCCGCTCTTGCCTGGGGTGCCGGGCTCGAGCACGCGAGGCGTGGACGGATCCGCGGGGTCGGCGGCGACCACGCGCATCGTGTACATCCCGAGGGCGCCCGCCGCGTCGCCGAACTGCGACAGCACGACGTCGACCGTCGCGCCCTGCCCGCCCGCGTCGACGTAGCGAAACGACACGACGCGCTTGAGGCCGAAGCGCTTGTAGACCTCGCACTCCCCGTCGAACGCGGTCGTGCACACTTCGTCCATCGAGTACTTGCCCTTCTCGCCGTACGTGCGCGTCTCCCCCTGCGGGTCGACGCAGTAGCCGGCC
>CAZHGG010000439.1:0-5707 GCA_964531755.1 uncultured Polyangiaceae bacterium | reverse complement strand
TCTCGACCTCGATGACGATCAACGCGACCGCGTCGATCTTGCTCGCCCTCTACGTCGCCGTCGCCGAGGAGCAGGGCGTCGCCCGGCAGAGGCTCCGAGGCACGATCCAGAACGACATCCTGAAGGAGTACATGGCGCGGGGGACCTACATCTTCCCGCCCCGCCCCTCCCTCCGCTTGATCACGGATATCTTTGCGTATTCCGCCACGGACGTGCCCAAGTGGAACACGATCTCCATCAGCGGTTACCACATCCGGGAGGCCGGCTGCGACGCCGCCCAGGAGATCGCCTTCACCCTCGCGGACGGCCTCGCCTACGTGCAAGCGGCGGTCGACGCGGGGCTCGACGTCGACGTGTTCGGCGCGCAGCTCTCGTTCTTCTTCAACGTGCACAACAACGTCCTGGAGGAGGTCGCGAAGTTCCGCGCGGCGAGGCGCATGTGGAGCACGCTCATGCGCGACCGCTTCGGCGCCAAGACCGAACGCGCGCGCGCGCTGCGCTTCCACTGCCAGACCGCCGGCATGACGCTCACCGCGCAGCAGCCGCTGAACAACGTCGCGCGGGTCACCCTGCAGGCGCTCGCCGCGGTGCTCGGCGGCTGCCAGTCGCTCCACACGAACAGCTACGACGAGGCGCTCGGCCTCCCGACGAGCGAGGCGGCCACGATCGCCCTCCGCACGCAGCAGATTCTGGCCCACGAGTCGGGGGTCGCCGACTTCGTCGACGGCCTCGGCGGCAGCTACGCCGTGGAGGCCCTCACCGACCGGCTCGAGCGTGAGGCGGGCGCTTACCTCGCGCGCATCGACGCCCTCGGCGGCATGGTCCCCGCGATCGAGCAGGGCTACCCGCAGCGCGAGATCCAGAACACCGCCTACGCCTACCAGCTCGAGATCGAGGACCGCCGCCGGCTCATCGTAGGCCAGAACGCCTTCGTCCAAGACGCCGCGCCCGTGCCGGTGATGAAGATCGACCCGCGCATCGAGGCGGAGCAGGTGGCGCGGCTCGTCGCCATGCGGGCGGCCCGGGATCCCGCGCGGCACGCCGCGGCGCTCCGCGCGGTCGAGCACGCGGCGCGGGGCGCGGAGAACGTGATGCCCCCCATCGTCGAGGCGGTGAAGGCCGAGGCGACCGTCGGCGAGATCTCGAACGTGCTCCGGGGCGTCTTCGGCGAACACACGGAGACGCTCGTCGTCTGAGCCGCGCTCAGGGCGGGGCCGCGTCGCCCTCGCCGTCGGCGAGCGCGTCGGCCGCCAGCTCCGACTCGAACACGCCCTCCCAGCGCGCCACCACCACGCTCGCCAGCGCGTTGCCCGCCACGTTGGTCGCGGAGCGCGCCATGTCCATGATCTCGTCGACGGCGAGCAGCATGGCGACCCCCGCCTCGCCAGGCAGGCCGTAGCTCGCGCAGGTGGCGGCGATGATGACGAGCGTCGCGCGGGGCACGCCCGCCACCCCCTTGGAGGTGATCACGAAGGTGAAGACCATGAAGAGCTGGCGTCCGAGCGGCATGTCGATGCCCGCGGCCTGCGCGATCGTGAGGCTCGCGAGCACCAGGTAGAGGGTCGAGCCGTCGAGGTTGAACGAGTAGCCCGCCGGGAGCACGAAGCTGGCCACGCGCCGCGGGACGCCGAACCGCACGAGCACCTCGAGGAGCTGCGGCAGCGCGGCCTCGCTCGACGCCGTGGTGTACGCGGTGAGGAGCGGCTCGCGGATCGCGCCGAAGAACCGGCGCGGGCTCACCCGCACCACGAGCAGGATCGGCACGAAGACGAGCCCGACGAGCAGCGCCATGGAGAAGTAGAGGCTCCCGACGACGCGCGCGTACCGCGACACGAGGTAGGCCACCGCCGGCCAGCCCTCGATGCGCGCGCCGCTCTCGAGGGTGTGGCCCGCCGCCATGTGCGACACGTTGTACGCCATCGCCCCGAACACCCCGAGGGGGGTGAGCTTCATGATCATCCCCGTGTACTTGAACATCGCCTGCGCGACGGTCTCGGCGAGCTCGAGCGCCACCTTCTTGCGCTCGCCGAGCTGGGTGAGCGCGACGCCGAAGAGCACGGCGAACACCACGATGGGCAAGATGTCGCCGTCCGCCGCGTGCTTCGCGAGGTTCGACGGGAAGAGGTGCATGGCCGTGTCCCACCCGCTCTGCGCCTTCGACTTGTCGACGCCGTGAGACGTGAGATCGATCGGCAGCCCCTTGCCCGGCTGCAGCGTGTTGGCGACCAGGAGGCCGAGGCCGAGCGCGACGGTGGTGACGATCTCGAAGTAGAGCAGCGACTTGCCGCCCATCCTGCCGACGGCCTTGAGGTCGCCGGTCTGCGCGACGCCGACCACGATGGTCGACACGAGCAGCGGCACGATGAGCCCCTTGATGAGCGCGATGAACGCCTTCGACAAAAAGTGAAATAATTCGTATACTTGTGGATACCTGTCCTGCGGGAAGAAGCCGCCGAGGGCCACGCCGGCGACGAGCGCGACGAGGATGAGCCACGTGCCGCTGCGGGGCCTCTTCCGAGCGGGTGTGGCGGGCGTGGCGGGGGGCGGCGCCGCGGGCAGCGACCGTGGCTCATCGCGGGGTTCGTCGCGCATGCCCCACGCTACCTCAGGTCGGCGAGCGCCGACGAGGAGCGACGCGCGCTAGGGGGGCGCCCACTCGGCGGGATCGTCGTCGCGAGGCCGCCCCCGGAGCAGCTCGTGGGGCGTGTAGCGGGCCTTGTAGGCCAGCGAGGCGCAGCCCGCGACGCGGTAGCCGAGGTACACGTGGGGCACGCCGTGGGCGCGCGCGAGCTCGATCTGCAGGAGCACGCTCGCGACGCCCACGGAGCGCCGGGCGTACGCCGGATCGTAGAAGCAGTAGACGGCGCTCCAGGCGCGCGGCGTCTCGTCCGCGATGGCGATCGCCACGAGCCTACCCCCGCCCTCCGGCCCGTCGTCGTAGAAGGCGAGCTCGCGGGCGCACACGTGCGGGAAGGCGAAGCACTGGAAATACGAGTCGCGATCCGTGGGCGACGGGTCCCACCCGCGGGCCTCCTCGCGCGCAGCGTGCCAGCGCGCGAAGAGCGCGAGGCGCTCGTCGTCCACGCTGGGCGGGCCGAGCTCGACGCGGAGATCGGCGCACGCGCGCCGCGCACGGCGCTGGGACTGGCTGGGCCGGAAGGTCGCGACGGGGACGCGGATCGAGCGGCACTCGCCGCACGAGGCGCACGCCGGGCGGAAGTACACGGCCCCGAAGCGGCGGTAGCCCCGCTCGAGCAGGCGCTCGTACTCCTCGGGGCCCACGTCGACCATGACGCGGACGTCCTGCCGCGCGCGCTCACCGGGGAGATACACGCACGGGCGCTCGGACTCGACGAAGGTCGACAGCACACGCGCCACGCCCCGAGGATACGCCCCGGCGGAGCGCGCGCGCGAAATTCGACGCGCGGCGCCAGCGGCTACGCCAGGTTGGCGAGCACCTTCCGCAGGACGTCGACGTCGCGCACGCCCTCCGCCTCGGCGCGGTACGAGAGGACGAGGCGGTGCCGCATGACCGGCGTGACCATGGCGCGCACGTCGTCGACGTCGGCGGCCGCCTCCCCCGCGAGCGCCGCGCGCGCCTTCGCGGCGAGCACCAGCGCCTGCGAGCCGCGCGGGCCGGCGCCGAACCGCACGTAGTGGTCGACCGCCTCGGGCGCCTTGCGGTCCTTCGGGCGCGTCGCGCGACCGATGGCCACGGCGAGCTCCACCGCGGCGTCGGTGACGGGGATGCGGGGCACGAGGTCCTGGAGCGCGCGCACCTCCGGCGCGGACAGCACGGTCGGCACCTCGCCCACAGCGGCGCTGGTCGTGCGCCGGGCGATCTCGCGCTCCTCGGCCTCCGACGGGTACTCGACGTGCACCTCGAGCAGGAAGCGATCGAGCTGCGCCTCCGGGAGCGGGTACGTGCCCTCTTGCTCGATGGGGTTTCGCGTGGCGAACACCTGGAAGGGATCGGGGAGGCTGTGCGTGACGGTCCCCACGGTCACGCGCCGCTCCTGCATGGCCTGGAGCAGCGCCGCCTGGGTCTTCGGAGGCGTGCGGTTGATCTCGTCGGCGAGCACCAGGTTGTGGAAGATGGGCCCGGGCAGGAAGCGCACACGCCGGCGCTGCCCCGCGGGATCGTCGTCCTCCTGGAGCACGTCGGTGCCGGTGATGTCGGCCGGGAGCAAGTCGGGTGTAAACTGCACGCGACCGAACGAGAGGTCGAGGGCCTCGGCGAGCGACGCCACGAGCAGGGTCTTGGCGAGCCCCGGCACGCCCACGAGCAGCGCGTGCCCCCGCGCGAGCAGGGCGATCAGCATGAGATCGATCACCGCCGTTTGGCCGACGACCCGGGCGCCGAGGGCCTCGTGGAGCGACAGCCGGGCGGCCTTCGCCTTCTTCAACAGCGCGACGTCGGAGACGGGTTCTTCGCTCACGGGCTTGGTCTGTAGCACGCCTCGACGCGCGGCCTCTAGCGCCCGGGGCGCCCGGCGAGCGCCGATCAGGGCGCGAGAGACTTGCCGCGCCCGGCGCCCGCGTGTAATTCCGCGCGACGTGTTGGACCCCAAACCCTCCCCTGTAGGCCCCGCCAGCGCGGGCCCGCCCGCCACGTCGGCCTCCACCGAGGTCGTCACGCGGCCCGACCCCGGGCTCGCGCGCGGGCGCTGGGAGGCCCCCCGCGCCGCCTTCTACGGGGCGATCGGCCTCGTCGTGCTCATCGGCGCGCTCGCGCTCCTCTCGCGCCTCGGCGTGCTGCGGCTGCCGCGCGCCGCGCAGCGCCCAGGCAAATCCGACCCATGAAGTTCTCGCTCCGACGCGTGCTGGTCGTCATGCTCTTCGGCGTGCTGCTCTACGGCGGCTACGCCGTGTACAGCGGCCTCGGCAAGGTGCGCGACGCGCTCACCGGCTACGCCTGGTGGACCTTCGCCGCCGCCTGCGCGCTCGCCTTCGGCAACTACATCCTGCGCTTCCTCAAGTGGGAGTTCTACCTCGCGCGCCTCGACATCCGCGGCGTCAAGAAGCTCGACAGCTTCCTCGTCTTTCTCTCGGGGTTCGTGCTCACGATCAGCCCCGGGAAGGTGGGCGAGGTCTTCAAGTCGTTCGTGCTCCACGAGACCTACGAGGTCGAGATGACCCGCACCGCCCCGATCATCGTGGCCGAGCGGGTGACCGACGTGCTCGGCATCGTCGTGCTCATCGTGCTCGGCTCGCTCGGCTTCGAGGGCGGGCTCGTGTGGGCCGGCGTCGGCGCGGCGCTCGTGGCCACGCTCATCGCCATCGTCATGAGCCAGACCTTGAGCCTTCGGCTCATCGGGTTCGTCGAGGTGCTGCCCGGGCCGTTCAAGAAGATCGGCGCGAAGGCGCGCGCCGCGTACGTGAGCCTGCGCACGCTGCTCTCGCCGCGCAACCTCGTCGTGCCCACGCTGATCTCGCTCGGCGCGTGGACGCTCGAGTGCCTCGCCCTGTGGATCATCGTCCGCGGCTTCGGCGAGCCCGTCAGCGTGCCGCTCGCGATGTTCTTCTACGCGACGAGCACGCTCGCCGGCGCCATCATCCCGGTGCCCGGCGGGCTCGGCGTCACCGAGACGCTCCTCAACGGTCAGATGCACGACATCGGTCACGTGAGCCCGGCCGCGGCGACCGGCGCCATGATGCTCGTGCGCTTCGCCACGCTGTGGTTCGCCGTGCTCGTGGGGTTCGTGGC
>CAZHGG010000438.1:0-5711 GCA_964531755.1 uncultured Polyangiaceae bacterium | reverse complement strand
CCGGCGGTTCTCGTGAGAACGGGCGGCACCTGTCTGGAGGCGCCGGCGGTTCTCGTGAGAACGGGCGGCACCTGTCTGGAGGCGCCGGCGGTTCTCGCGAGAACCCCTGACGAAAGGAAGGAGAGAAGATCGACCCAGGCACGCGACGATCGGCGGGGGCCTGCCGAGAGGGGGTAGCCGGATGCCTCTCGCATCCAGCGCTCCCCGGAAGAGGTCGCCATGAAATCCAAGTCCCCGTCGTCAAAGCCCACGAAGAACCACCCGAAGCAGGTCCCGGAGCCCGCCCCGTCGGCCGCTGTCCCCACCCGCCTGTCGCTCTACGACCGCGCCTTCGCCGTCCGCGCGCTCGAGGCCCGCGCCGCGAGCCTCGACGCCGTGTCGTCCGAGGGGCTCGCCGCGCCGCGCACCAACGTCGAGCGAGCCGCGAACAACGCGCTCATGCTCGTCGAGGCGGTCCACGAGCCCTCGGCGTACGCGCGGTTCGAGCGCCTGCCGGAGTTCGACCTCGCGAGCTTGCACGAGCTCCGCACGCTGGCCTCCATGGCCCTCTACACCTACGAGGAGGCCAAGGCGGCGGGCGCGTTCGAGTCCGAGGCGCAGGTCTCGCCTGCGCTGGGGAAGGAGTCCGCAGAGCTGGAGGCCCGGATGCAGCGGCTGTGTGAGCACCACTTCTCGGACGATCCGGAGATCGCGCCGCTCCTGCTCGCCGCGGCTCCGGGCACCAGCCTGAGCGATCGTGCCAGCGACCTCCTCGTGTACGCGCGGGTCTACGAGCAGCGGCACGCGGTCGCCTCGAGCGATGTGACCTACTACCGGCCCACGGACGTGGCGAACGCGCGCGCGCTCGCCGCCAAACTCCAGGCCTCGATCCGCGACGCGCAGTCGCCGAGGGCCCGGCTCTGGTCCGACCGATGTCGCAAGATCTTCGCGCGGCTCGAGGAGTGCCACGCCGAAGTGCGCGCGACCTGGCTCTGGCTCGAGCGCCGCAACACGGCTGCAGCCCGGCAGTTCCCGAGTCTGATCGCGGGCGGTCGCACGAAGCGGACGACGCGCGCCCGGCCGGCGGCGCCGACCGAGCCCCCGAGCCCCTTGTCCGCCGTCGAGTGACCCGCGCCCGCCCACGCGACCCCGAGCTTCATGAGGCTCGGGGTCCGCGCGCGGGCGCGTCGTCCCCTCGGGTCTTCGACGCGGGTAGACGGAGAGGGCACAGCGTCGCCTCACGAAGCCCGGACCATCCTCGGGTCGGGTTCCCTGCCTGAGGGGCCCAGGTCTCGTAGCCCGAAGGTCGCAGGTCCGATCCCTGCCGGGGGCGCTATGGATCGTGACGTGGTGCGAGCGCGTCGAGGCCCTCGGCTACCGCGCGGGCATCTACACGGCTCCCGTCTACGGCGCCGAGTGGCGGGGGGCGCTCGCGCGCTGGCCCTTGTGGGTGGCGCAGTACTCGCGCGTGGGGGCGTGGGTTCCCTCGGACACCGACCAACCGATGAAGCTCGCTCCGTGGAAGGAGTGGGCGATCTGGCAGTTCAGCGGGGGCGGGACGGGGCTCGACGGGAACCGGGTCCCGGGCGTCGACGGGTGGTGCGACCTGGACCTCGTCAACGGCGGGCTCGAGACGTGGCGGGGGCTGCTCGGGCTCCCGGAGGTGGACCCGAAGGTGGACATGGGCGGGCCGGTGCACGGGACGCACTTGGTGGAGGCGGCGCTCGGGAACGTGGGGGAGCGCGGGCCGGTCGCGTAGGGTTCCATCTCGCGCAGGCGCCCGTAACTCCAGCAACCTATGGGAATCGCAGCGGCTTTCTGGGCGACGCGCTGACCCAATGGTAGGACAACGGCGATGGGCCGCCGTGCAACGCTCCGACCGTCCAAGCCGACCGTGGTCGACCTCTTTGCGGGCGCTGGTCTCTTCAGCCATGCGTTCGAGAGCGAAGGGTTCTTCATCGACCACGCGATCGAGATGAACCGCCACGCGGGGGCAACTTACGCAGCAAATTTCGGGGATCGCGTCACGGTGGGAGACGTTAGGGCTTGCACCCCCGCCGGGGAGTGCGACGTACTTATCGCCGGCCCGCCGTGCCAGGGGTTTTCGACTCTGGGCAAGCGGGACTGCACGGATCCTCGCAATCTCCTGAGCCTCGAACTCGTGCGCTGGGCCGCGACGATGAATCCAAAGGTCATCGTCATCGAGAACGTCGCCGCATTCGTTGGGACGCGGGTCTGGAAGCTGCTCGCGCGCCGTCTCAAACGACTAGGCTACACCGTCACCGCAGACGTCTGTGATGCCGCCGACTTCGGCGTTCCACAGCACCGCGTCCGATCAGCGACCTTCGCATCACGGGTCGGGCCGGTAGAGGCGCCGAGTCGTCGCCAATCGCCTGCAGTCACGGTAGCCGAAGCTTGGGACGGACTACCGAGTCGGCCAGACGGTCAGGGTTTGAACGTTGTTCTTAAAACGACCCCCCTGGCTCTTGCCCGCATGCAGGTCATTCCGCCGGGAGGCGGGAAGGGGGACATTATGGCGAGCGCTCCGCATCTGGTTCCGCCATCGTGGCACCGGGGGCGCAATGAGATTACCGACGTGTGGGGCCGAATTCACTGGCACCGACCGGCCAACACCCTTCGAACGGTGTTCGTGAATCCGTCGAAGGGACGCTATATCCATCCCGACCAAGATCGCGTGATGTCCCTTCGCGAAGCGGCGCGCATCCAAAGCATTCCGGACGGATTCACATTCGCGAGCACGGTGCCATACGTCGCCGCCAAACAGATCGGCAACAGCGTCCCACCGCTGCTCGGTCGGGCGATCGCGCGACAGGTAATGCTTGCGCTGGGGGGGGCGTAGGCTAGGTCGATGGGCGGTGCCGCCCGTCAGCTCTCGCAACGTTCGCTAGGACATCCGCGTGCGCCTGCTGCGCGTCATTAAGCAGTTTGATAAATGTGCGGACGGTAAAGCGGGCGTCTGGGCCAGCATCCTTAATTCGCTGTCGGAGGGCGACCTGACCCTTGGCCTTCGAGCTCGTGTCGATCATCCCGATCAGGTGCCCGTGGATGCTGAATTGATTTGACGAGTTGGCGTGAAGCCAGTCCCGAGCCTGCGACATATAGGCCATCAACTGATCGAGGTGTTCGCTTGCCAACGGAACGTTCGCCGCCTTGAGCTCTACTATGACGAGGCGCCCCGCTCCGCCATTCCCCAAGAGAAACACGAGGTCGGGCCGTTCGTTGTCGTCTCGCGACCCAAACTGCCTACCCACCCCCAGTTCTCGGGCTAGAGCTTCGTAGAGTGTGTTAAATGATTCGTTTGCCGAGATTGCTGGGCCAAACGTTGAATCAACGAGCCAGGGCGCCGACTCCAACAGCGCCTGGATCCTCGCTTCGTCCTTGCTTTCCGCGAAATTGTGGGCTTCAACAATCTTCTTCAAGGCTCGTATGGCCAGCACGCGGCCCCTTGCGATGCTCACGAAACCATCGATCTCCTCATGCATCAGCTCGAGGACCTTGGCTGCTACTTGGCTAAGTTGAGGCTGCTCCTCGTCCGCGAGGCTTGCAATAGCGGCGAGCAGATTGCCGTGCCCGATCCCGCGTAATATTTCGGGAAGCTTCGCCTTGTACAACGGGTCGTCAACCCCTTGCTTGCATGAACCCGCAAGGCTCGTAGCGATGCGGAGCGCGAGAGTCTCGTCTCGCCCCTCGAGCTTTTGTTCGGCGATCTTGCCGAGCGTGAATGGGTCGCCCTTTACGATGCCTGGGGTCTTGCCGTCTCGCTCCTTCTGGTACTCTCTACATGCCGCCTTGATCTCGTCGCTCAACATGGCACGCATTGGGCTAAGGACCGGGGACTCCCAACGAAGCGACTGCCGATCGGTAGCGATGAGGTCTATTCGTCCGTTGTCGAGAAAGTCGGCTTCGACTATGCCATCAAGGTAGTCCGTCATGCGAAAGCCGTGCATGTTTGTGTCGGCGTCCAAGAGCGATGGGGCCGACGCGAGGCGGCCGCGGGCATACACCCTTACTCCACGCTGTTGTGCTGGAAGAGCCTGCGTGGGGAGCGTGAACCTCATCCGATACTTGAACCGAACGGGGCTACCGTCTTCGGCGACGAACGTTGCGTCGACGACCTTGGCACGGTCATAGCTTGGGTTAGGCCATGAGAATGCAAACTCGCGAGCAAGCGGCTGAACGAGGTCCCCGTTCAGGCGCACCGCAAAGTCCGTGGATTGGATCATCTCGAAGTGCTCCGCGATCTCTCCTCGGATTGTTTCGGCACGGCTCTTCGTGGGGTCATGCATGAGACCGGAAAGAATCACGCGCGTGCCGCTCGTCGCAAAGCCGCCGCCGTCCTCGAGTGTGGTTTCGCCAATTTCGATGTCATCAGTAACGTGCTTCTTTACGAGTTCATCGTAGGAGAGCACGATCCGTGTGGCGTGTTGCTCGCCCAGTTTTCTGCTTACGACCTCAACTTGCTTAGCGACGCCAAAACCGGCGAGCTTACCGAGGCCCTTCCTCCCCATGATCAGGCGTCCCCGTGGCGTGTGTGTGTGGTCCCCCTCGTCGACCTCCCTTCGACGTCGCCCCGCGACAAGAAATTTGCGACCGATGTCCTCTCGCGACATCCCGCACCCGGAGTCCTCGACGACAATCGTAATGTTGGGCGGGAGCGTCCGCATCCCAATAGGCGTGTCGTCGCCGTGCGGATAGGCACTCTCGGCCGCTTCCTGCCGTTCGCGCTTGTAGGCGGCGCGAAGTCCATCTCGCGCCTTGCTAATTGCCTCAAGATCCATTGTGATGTCTGCCGCTGGAGAGTCGGCGTCGTAGGCGTTTGCAACGAACTCGGCAATGACTCTCGGAAGCGATGTGTAGAGATTAAGGCCGAGGTCCTCAACAATGTTGGGGGCAACCTTGAACCGGAGGGGCCCATGGGGGTCGTACGCGGAGTCGATGGGCTTGGCGGGCGTGGGCGGCATCGGCCGAGGGTACCGCAGGAGGGGGCGCCTGGCACCCGTTGTTGCCCGTGTCGTCGTCGCTCGACGCCTCGAAGTTGCGCACCCGGCCGCGGGGGAGGCATCGTGCACGCGTGGAAGCATGGATCCTCGGGGCGGTGGTCGTCGGCTTCATCGTGCTCATCACGTCCAGGGCGCAGCGCGCGACGGCTCAGCGGGCCGCCATCGTGCGTCGCTTCGAGCTCGAGGTGTGGGAGCAGGAAGAGCGGGACCACCCGTTTCTCACGACCTGCCCGGCTCCGACCCACGGCCCCATTGTCGAGGCCGAGAGCTCGGTCGCGTAGACGGCTTCGTGCCGCTGACACAGCTCCGTGTCGGCTGACGGGCGAGAGCCATCGAACACCCGGCTTCGTGCTGGCGCGTCGAGGTGCGCCGGGTCAGGACGTAGCTCCCGGGCCTGATGTCGCGGTGGACGACGGGGGCGGCTCCGCGAATTCCGCGGCCACCTGTCGGGCCCAGAGGCCGCCCGAGGGTCGGAGTTCGATGCCGAGGTTGTGGGCGAGCCGCTCGCGTGCCCGGTCGCAGCCGTCATCCGCGTCTGCATGCAGGACGCGGAATGACAGCGGAAGGGATGCCGCGGCCCCGATCCACCTTAGTTCCGCGACGAGCTGGGTACCGATCCGCCTCGATCGCACGTCCGGCATGACGAACAGGTCCTCGTGATCAGCGACAACTATTCCTGCAGGCCGACGACAACTATTCCTGCAGGTCGGC
>CAZHGG010000437.1:0-5719 GCA_964531755.1 uncultured Polyangiaceae bacterium | reverse complement strand
GCTCCCGGCCACGAACGTGCGCCGCGGGCCCCGGTGGAGGCTCGGCCCGAGGCCCCTCGCGTTGGCCCTCGCGGGGGTGCCGTACAACGCCGCCCGCCGGCGCTCGGCGGCGGTGGCGGGCGGCGCCGGCGCGCGCGCCACGCCGAGGGCCGCGAGCGCCGGGCGGCCCTCGGCGACCACGCTGCGGCCCGACGCGAGGCGGAGCGGCTCTCCGCGGAGGAGGCGCGCGGAGAGCTCCTCGTCGAAGAGGTCGGTCGCGCGCGCGTAGACGAAGAGCGAGGTCTGCCCCGGGCGCCGCACGGCCTCCTCGCCTCGCCACGCGAAGTGCGGGGCGCTCGGCCCCCAACCCACGACGCAGGGCCCGCGGGCGGCGCACCCGGGCTCGACGCGGAAGGTGACCCACGCGCCCGCGTACCGCCGGCCCGGCACCCACGCCCACACGCCTCGCGGCGCGAGGTAGGTCCAGCGGCCGTAGTGGAACGTGACCCAGCCCCACGACACGTCGCTCACCCACACGTACTCGGGCGACTCGGGGCTTTGGCCTTCTCGGTAGGTGAAATGCCCGTGCGAGGCGTAGGGCACGAAGCCCTCGCCGACCTCCTCCACCGAGGGGACCCACACGGCGCCGGCCACCGCGTCGTCGATCCAGGCGCCGTAGGCCGCGAGGTCGGGGCGGAACAGCGTGAGGGCCGCGGGATCGGTGTCGTCGAACTCGCCCGCGGGCGTGACGGTGGGCGCGCCCACGCTGGTGCCGACGATCGCGCGAGGGGAGGTAGGTGCAGAGTGCACGCACCCGAGGGGACCTGTCGCGAGAGTGAGGAGCGCGAGCGTGAGGCCTCGCCGCGAGACGACCATCGGTGGCTCCGTGAAGCGTGGGGGAGTCTCTCAGCGAAGCGCACGCGCGCCCCGGTGTCAAACCAGGGAGGCGGGCGCCCGGGCGAGGCCTCGCTAGAGCGCCGCCCCTACGCGCGCGCCCTCGAGGATCGCGCGCCGCGCGTCGAGCTCTCCGGCGAGCTTCGCGCCGCCGATGACGTGAACGTTCGCGCGCCCGAGCCGCTCTCCGTCCGGCGGCGCGAGCTCGCGGACCGACTCTTGCCCCGCGCAGAGCACGACATGATCGACGTCGAGCACGCGCGGCTCGCCGCCGACCTTCACGTGCAGGCCGCGGTCGTCGATCTTGAGGTACTCGACGTCGGCGAGCATGTGCACGCCGTAGGCCTTCAAGAGCAGGCGGTGGGCCCAGCCCGTGGTCTTGCCGGGGCCCGCCCCCATCTTCTTGTCGCCCGCGCGGCGCTGGAGCAGCCACACCTCGCGCGGGGCCGCGTGGGGCGCCGGCGCGCCGAGGCCGCCGGTCGCCTCGCCGCTGAGGTCGATCCCCCACTGCGCAGCGTAGTCGGAGACCGACGCGCGCTCCTTCTCGAGGAGGTACGCGCACACGTCGACGCCGACGCCGCCCGCGCCGATCACCGCCACGCGCCGCCCCGCCTCGACCTTGCCAGAGAGCAGGTCGGGGTAGGTGACGACCTTCGCGTGCTCCACACCGTCGAGCCGAGGGACGCGCGGCGTGACGCCGGTGGCCACCACGACGTCGTCGTAGGCCGCGAGCTCCGCGCGCGTGGCGCGCGCGCCGGTGCGCACGTCGACCCCGGTCTTCCGGAGCTCGGTCTCGAAGTAGCGGATGGTCTCGGAGAACTCCTCCTTGCCAGGCACGCGCGCGGCGAGCCGGAACTGGCCGCCGATGGCGCTGTCCGCCTCGAACAGCGTGACCGCGTGGCCGCGCTTGGCGAGCACGGTCGCCGCGGAGAGCCCCGCCATACCCGCCCCTACCACCGCGATCTTCTTCGCTGTTTTCGCGCGCACGTAGACGAGCTCGGTTTCGTAGCCGCCGCGCGGGTTCACGAGGCAGGTGGCGCGCTTGCCCTGGAACGTGAGGTCGAGGCAGCCCTGGTTGCAGGCGATGCAGGTGTTGATGGCCTCGGGCTCGCCCGCGGCCGCCTTGTTGACGAAATCGGCGTCGGCGAGCAGCGGCCGCGCCATCGAGACGAGGTCGGCGTCGCCCGACGCGAGGATGGCCTCGGCGTCCTCGGGGGTGTTGATGCGGTTCGAGGCGATGACCGGGATGTCGAGCTCGGCGCGCATCTTCGCGGTGAGCGCGCGGAACGCCGCGCGCGGCACCTGCGTGGCGATGGTGGGGATGCGGGCCTCGTGCCAGCCGATGCCGGTGTTGAGCACGTCGACGCCGGCGGCGCGCACGGCCTTCGCGATGGTGACGATGTCCGGCCACGCGTTCCCGCCGGGCACGAGGTCGAGGAGCGACATGCGGTACACGATGAGAAAGTCGGGGCCGGTGGCCTCGCGCACCGCCCGCACGACCTCGACCGGCAGGCGCATGCGGTTCTCCACCGGGCCGCCGTACTCGTCGGTGCGCTCGTTCACGCGCGCGCAGGAGAACTGGCTCAGCAGGTAGCCCTCGGAGCCCATGATCTCGACGCCGTCGTACCCCGCGAGCTTCGCGAGGCGGGCGCACCGCGCGTAGTCGCGCACGGTGGCCGCGATCTCGAAGCGCATCATCGCGCGCGGCTTGAAGGGCGAGATGGGCGACTTCTTGGCCGACGACGACACCACGAGCGGGTGGTACCCGTACCGCCCCGCGTGGAGGATCTGCATGGCGATCTTGCCGCCGTGCGCGTGCACGGCCCGCGTGACCTTGCGGTGGAAGTACACGTCAGCGCGCCGGTTCAGCGTGCCGCCGAAGGGCAAGAGCCACCCCTGGCGGTTGGGCGAGATGCCGCCGGTGATGATGAGCCCGACACCCCCGCGCGCGCGCTCCTCGAAGTACGCGGCGAGCTTCCCGTAGTTGAAGAACCGGTCCTCGAGGCCCGTGTGCATCGAGCCCATCACGACGCGGTTCTTGAGCGTCACGGGGCCGAGATCGATGGGCGAGAGAAGCGTCGGGTAGGCGGTCATGGCGGGCGCACCCTAGCAGGTCCTCCGCGCCCGCCGGGACCAAGCCACAGGTCGACCGAGCGCCCGCACATGCCGCTACAGTAGATGCCCCGCTGGAGGTGCCCATGAAGGCCGTCGCCCTGACACGCTATCTGCCGAGCTCGGACCCCGAGGCGCTCCTGGACGTCGAGCTGCCCGCGCCCGAAGCCACGGGCCGAGATCTCCTCGTGGCCGTCCGCGCGGTCGCCGTGAACCCCGTCGACACGAAGGTCCGCGCGCCGAAGACCAAGGTCGAGCCCGCGCCGCGCGTGCTCGGGTGGGACGCGGCCGGCGTGGTCGTCGCGGTGGGGCCCGACGTGACGCTGTTTCGGCCCGGCGACGAGGTCTTCTACGCGGGCGACCTCACCCGCCCCGGGTCGAACGCAGAGCTCCAGCTCGTCGACGAGCGGATCGTGGGGACGAAGCCGAAGAGCCTCACCTTCGCCGAGGCGGCGGCGCTCCCGCTGACCGCGATCACCGCGTACGAGGCCTTCTTCGACCGGCTGCGCATCGACCCCGGGGGCGGCGACGCGGGAGAGTCGCTGCTCGTCATCGGCGGCGCCGGCGGCGTCGGCTCGATAGGCATCCAGCTCGCGAAGCTGGCAGGCCTCCGCGTGATCGCCACGGCGTCACGCCCCGCGTCGAGCGCGTGGGTGACGGCGCTCGGGGCCGACCACGTAGTGAGCCACACGGAGCCGCTCCGACCGCAGATCGAGGCCCTGGGGCTCACGTACGTCGACCACGTCGCGATCTTCAACGACACCGACGGCCACTGGGACGCCGCGACCGACCTCGTGCGGCCCCAGGGGGCGATCGTCTCGATCGTCGAGAACCGAGGCCCGCTCGACCAGGCCCTCTTGAAGCGGAAGTCGGCCACGTTCGTGTGGGAGTTCATGTTCACGCGCTCGATGTTCCAGACCCCGGACATGGTGAAGCAGCACGAGCTGCTCGAGCGCGTGTCGGCGTGGGTCGACGACGGCGCGCTGCGCACGACCGCCAACGGCGCCCCGAAGGCCATCCGCGCGGCGAACCTCCGCGCCGCCCACCGGGCGCTCGAGGAGGGGGGCGCGATCGGCAAGCTCGTGTTCGAGGGCTGGGGCTAGCTCGCGCGCGCAGCGCCGAGCCGGTCGCTTCCGGGGAGCCGCGAAGACCGCTAGTCTGCGGCGCCATGCCCCTGTCGCCACGAGGCCGCGTGTTCCTGGCCATCGTCGGGTGCGCCGCGCTCGGCGCACTGCCCGCCGCGCCGGCGCGCGCCGATGAGCCCCCGCCCGCGGGCGCGACGAACGCGTCGGAGGCGGCGAACTTCAAGCGCCGCGGCGACGAGCTCTTCGACAGCTCGCGGCACGAGGACGCCATCAAGCTCTACACGCAGGCGTACGCGCTCGCGCCCGACCCCGCGGTGCTCTACAACCGCGGGCGCTCGTTCGAGGCGCTCGGTCGCTACCCCGAGGCGCTCATCGATCTCGAGCAGTTCTCGCGCACCGCGGCGCCCGCGCTCCGCGCCAAGGTCGCGGGCATCGACAAGCTCATCGCCGACGTGCGCGCGCGCGTGTCCGAGCTCGAGGTGGCGTGCAACGTCGCGGGCGCGCGGGTCGTGGTGCGCGAGCACGTGCTCGGCGCCGTGGCGGGCCAGCGCCTGAAGGTGAACGCGGGCCTCGCCAAGATCGAGGTGTGGTCCGAGGGCTACGAGCCCTTCTCGACCAGCGTAGACCTCAAGGGCGGCGGCTTCACGCGCGTCGAGGCGACCCTCCTGCCCAAGGCCGCGCAGGCTGGCTTCCTCGTCGTGCGTGGCCCGCGCGGCGCGCGCGTGCTCCTCGACGGCGCCGACGTGGGCCAGCCCCCGGTCGAGCGACCCCTCCGCGCGGGCGAGCACCGCGTCGTGGTGAGGCAAGAGGGCTTCGACGACGCCGAGCGGTCGGTGGTCGTGGTCACCGGCAAGCGCGCCGAGCTCGAGGTCACGTTGACTCAGAAACCTGCATTCTACACGCGAGGATGGTTCTGGGGGGCGGTAGGCGCCGTCGCTGCAGGGTCCGTCGCGGCCATCGTGATCGCCAACACTTCCCGCCCCGTGGAGGAGGGCACGCTCGGGCAGGTGCGCGGCCCCCTGGTGAGGTTCTGACATGCGCACGAGGCCCGTCGCCGCCCTCGCGCTCGCGTGCGTGCTCGGGAGCCTCGCGGTCGCGAGCGCCTGCCGCGAGCCCACACACATCCTGCTCGAGCTCACCACGGACGTGGACTGCCAGCAGCGCGTCACGACCGCCGTGGTCGTCGGGACGCTCGGCGACACCGCGAAGTCGCTCGACGAGCGACCCGCGACGACCGCGACGACCGCCTGCGCGGCGCGCGGCGGGGGCGACGCCTTCATCGGCACGCTGGCGATCACGCCGAGCGAGAGCGACACCGGGGAGGTGGCGATCAAGGTCGTCGCCGGGATCGGCGTCCCGCCCGAGCAGTGCACCGATCCGAGGGACAAGCGCTGCATCATCGCGAGGCGCGTGCGCAGGTTCGAGCCGCACGCCCGGGTGACGCTCCCCATCACGCTGAACGACGCGTGCCGCGGCGTCCCGTGCGGCGTCGACGAGACGTGCTCGCGCGGGAGCTGCGTGTCCGTGCGGTGCGAGGAGCTCGGCACGTGCCTCCCGTCCCCTCGCGACGCGGGCGGCGACGCGGGCGACGCGGGCGACGCGCAGGTGGACGACGCGCGCGCCCCGACCGACGCCGGCGCGCCGGCCGA
>CAZHGG010000436.1:0-5738 GCA_964531755.1 uncultured Polyangiaceae bacterium | reverse complement strand
GGGCGGCGTCGTCGCGCAGGCCGTGCTCGAGCAGGGCGTCGAGGCCGGGTACCGCGCGCTCGGGCGCCTGAAGGAGCTGTTCGAGCCGGGCAGCCTGTACGTCGAGCTTCAAGACCACGGGCTGCCCGAGCAGCCCATCTTGAACGGGATCCTCTGCGACCTCGCCAAGCGCGTGGAGCTGCCGCTCGTCGCCACGAACGACGTGCACTACGGCGCCCGCGACGACGCCGAGGCCCACCTCACGCTCTCGTGCATCAAGACCGGGCGCTCGTACCAAGACTCGAAGGACCGGCACCACGGCTCGAGCGAGATGTACCTGAAGAGCCCGGAGGAGATGGCGCGCCTCTTCGAGGGCCGCCCCGACGCGCTCCGCAGCACGCTCGAGATCGCGGAGCGTTGCTCGGCGCTCAAGCTCTCGCTCGGCCAGCCCATGCTCCCGAGCTTCCCCATCCCCGACGGCTTCGACAAGGCCGACGCGGAGGGGTATTTTCGCCACGTTTCGCGCGAGGGCCTCGAGGAGCGCCTGCGCGAGCTCGCGCGCGCCGGCAAGAGCGTCGACGCCGAGACGTACCGCGCGCGGCTGCTCTGGGAGCTCGACGTCATCTGCAAGATGAAGTTCCCCGGCTACTTCCTCATCGTGTGGGACTTCATCCGCTTCGCGAAGCAGCAGGGCATCCCCGTGGGGCCGGGGCGCGGCTCCGGCGCCGGCTCGCTCGTGGCGTACTCGCTGCGCATCACCGATCTCGATCCGCTCCCGTACAACCTGCTGTTCGAGCGGTTCCTGAACCCGGAGCGGGTGAGCATGCCCGACTTCGACGTCGACTTCTGCATGGACCGCCGCGACCAGGTGATCGCGTACGTGCAGCAAAAATACGGCGAAGAGAGCGTGGGGCAGATCGCCACGTTCGCCGAGCTGAAGGCCAAGAGCGTCATCAAAGACGTCGCCCGGGGGCTGTCGATCTCGCCGATGGACGCGCAGGCGATCGCGAACCTCATCCCCCAGAAGACGCCTGCCGAGACCTACACCATCGCCGAGAGCCTCGAGCTCGAGCCCAAGCTGCGCGCGCGGTTCGAGACCGAGCCCGTGACGCGCGAGCTGCTCACGCAGGCGCAGAAGCTCGAGGGGCTCACGCGCCACGCGGGCAAACACGCGGCGGGCGTGGTCATCGCGGAGGGTCCGCTGTGGGACCACGTGCCCGTGTTTCGCGACGAGAAGACCGGCGCGTACGTCACGCAATACTACAAGGACGACGTCGAGCAGGCGGGCCTCGTCAAGTTCGACTTCCTCGGCCTGAAGACCCTCACCGTCGTCGACATCGCGCAGCGCCTCATCAACGCGCGCCCCGACGTCCTCCGCCGCGGCGTGCCCTTCGACGTGTCGGCCATCCCGCTCGACGACAAGGCCACCTACCAGCTCCTCGGCTCCGGCGAGACGAAGGGTGTCTTCCAGCTCGAGTCGAGCGGCATGCAGCAGCTCTTCAAGGACCTGCGCGCCGACTGCTTCGAGGACATCGTCGCCGCCGTGGCCCTCTACCGGCCCGGCCCGCTCGGCAGCGGCATGGTGAAGGACTTCGTCGACTGCAAGAACGGGCGCAAGGCCATCGCCAAGATGCACCCGCTCGTCGACCACCTCCTGCTGCCGACCTACGGCGTCATCGTCTACCAAGAGCAGGTCATGCAGATCGCGCAGGCGCTCGCGGGCTACACGCTCGGCGGCGCCGACCTCCTGCGACGGGCGATGGGCAAGAAGAAGCCCGAGGAGATGGCCAAGCAGAAGGGCATCTTCCTCGAGGGGGCGCGCGGCCAGGGCGTCGAGGAGAAGGACGCCGAGCACATCTTCGGGTTGCTCGAGTACTTCGCCGGCTACGGCTTCAACAAGAGCCACTCGGCGGCGTACGCACTCATCACCTACCAGACCGCGTACCTGAAGGCGCACTACCCGGTGGAGCTGCTCTGCGGCATCCTCACGAGCGACAAGGAGCGCATCGACAAGGTCGTGCGCACCGTCGCGGACGCCCGCGCGATGAGCATGACCGTGCTCCCGCCCGACGTGAACGAGAGCGACATCGATTTCAAGGTAGTCTACACGCATCCGGAGGGGAACCGCCGCGTCGGGCGGGGCGAGCGCGTGAAGGACCCGTGCGGCCCGCAGATCCGCTTCGGCCTGGGCGCGGTGCGTGGCCTCGGGGGCGCGGCGCTCGAGGCGCTGCTCGAGGCGCGCGCGGCCGGCGGGCCGTTCGCCGACCTCTTCGACTTCGGGTCCCGGGTCGACGCGAAGCGCATCAACAAGGGGGTGTTCGAGGCGCTGGTGCAGTGCGGGGCGTTCGACGGGGTGCTCTCGCGCGACGGCGTCCACCGGGCGCGCGCCTTCGGCTCGATCGAGATCGCGCTCGAGCGCAGCCGCTCGGCGAGCCGCGATCGCGAGCGCGGCCAGACGAACCTCTTCGGCCTCTTCGACGCCGGCGCCGAGCGCGGGGCCGCGTCCTCGCGCGGCGACTACGTCGAGTGCGACGCGTGGGACCGCCGCGAGGCCCTCGTCCGCGAGCGCCAGTCGCTCGGCTTTTACGTTTCGGGGCACCCGCTCGAGCGCTACCTGCGCGGCGCGCACTCGCTAGGGAAGCTCGGCGCGTCGCCGCTCTCCGAGCTCGCCGGCATGCAAGATTGGGCGCTCGTGAAGGTCGTGGGAATGGTGGAGGGCTACCGCGAGAAGATCCTCCGGGACGGCGGCGGCAAGATCGCCTTCTTCGAGATCGAGGACCTCACCGGCCGCGTGAACGTGAAGCTCCGGTCGAACGCGATCGAGGCGTACGCGCACGTGCTCACCGCCGGAGAGCCGGTCGTGGTGACGGGGAAGGTGAGCTTCCCGCGGCGCGACGACGACGCGCCCGACGACGCCGACGAGGGGCCGCGCGAGCCCACGCTCTTCTTCAACGAGGCCGTGCCGCTCGCCGACGTCGTGCGCGCCGACACGCGCCAGGTGCAGATTCGCCTTGGCGAGCGCCGCACCTCCGAGCGCGAGCTCACGCGCATGGCCGAGGTGCTCTCGGCCTCGCCCGGCGACACGCAGGTCACGCTCGTGGTCGCCCTGGCCGACGGCTCCGAGGCGCTGCTCGTGCTCGGCCGCCGCTTCCGCGTGGAGGTGGGCGACGTCGTGCTCTCCGGGCTCGAGCGCGTGTTCGGCGAGCAGGTCGCGGAGCTCAGGTAGGCTGAGTCGGGATCAGGCCGGCGGCGTGGCCGCGGGCCGCAGCAGCTCGCCGAGCCGCGCCTCGGCCTTCTCGCGGTCCTCCTCGTACTTCACGAGCAGCGAGAGCGTCGCCTCGCAGAGCGCGGGGTCGAGGGCGCTCTTGCCCATCACCACGAGGGCGCGCGCCCAGTCGAGGGTCTCGCTGATCGAGGGCGGCTTCCGGAGATCGAGCGCGCGGAGCCCGACGACGAACTCGACGAGACGCGCGGCGAGCTCCCGCGCGAGGCCGGGCACGCGCAGCTCGAGGATCGCCACCTCGCGCGCCGGGCTCGGGTAGTCGAGGTAGGCGTGCACGCAGCGGCGCCGCAGAGCGTCGCTCATGTCGCGCGAGCCGTTCGTCGTGAGCACGACGAGGGGCGGGTGCCGCGCGCGGAACGTGCCGAGCTCCGGCACCGTGATCTGCCCCTCCGCGAGCACCTCGAGCAGCAGGGCCTCGAACTCGGGATCGGCGCGATCGACCTCGTCGACCAGCAGCACGACGGGCTCCTCGGCGCGCACCGCGGTGAGGAGCGGCCGAGGCACGAGGAACCGATCGCTGTAGAATACACTCGCCTCGGCGGACAGGCGCTCGACGGCCTCGGCGACGCCGCCGGCGCCGCGGGTCTTGTCGGCCACCGAGTCGCGGAGGAGCTGCGTGTAGAGCAGCTGCTTGCCGTAGTCCCACTCGTAGAGCGCCTTGCCCTCGTCGAGCCCCTCGTAGCACTGGAGGCGCACGAGCGGTCGGCCGAGGGCGCTGGCGAGGGCCGTGGCGAGCTCGGTCTTGCCGACGCCGGCTGGCCCCTCGCAGAGGAGCGGGCGCCCGAGGGCGAGCGCGAGGTAGGCGAGGAGCGCCGTGCGGTCGTCGACGAGGTAGGTCGCCGAGAGCGCCTTCGCGAGGGCTTCGGGGCTGTCGAACGAGCGAGGAGGCGTCGGCATTGGGGGCTCTCTTGCGCGCGCCGCTCGTCGCGCCGCCTGTCGCATGGCGTGAAAAGGATCGCACATTTTGCGGCTTTTGTCGCTCGGCTGTTAGGCTTTCCGGGACGATGGCTGACAGGGACGCAGCGGTGAGGGTGGATCACACGGGGACCATCCACCCCGTCGGGCGCGCGGCGAGCCAAGAGCTCCGCGCTCGCCCGGGAGAGCTCCGCCTCGTGCCGTGCCCGGCGAACGTCCTGCTCTTCTGCGCGGGGGCGGCCACGCTCCGGGTCGCCGGCGAGATCAAGGCGCCCGGGGCGCTCTACGACATCGTGAGCCTCATCACGCAGGCGCAGTGGCGGGGCGCGCTCCACGTGGAGGCGGAGGCGGGCGCCCGGACCGTGTACTTCGACCAAGGCGTCGTGCTCGGGGCGGTGACCACCGTGCCGGACGAGCGCTTGGGCGAGATCCTCTACCGCTTCGGCGTGCTCACGCGCGAGCAGCTCGACCACATCGTGACGGCGTCCTCCCGCACCGGCAAGCGCCTGGGCGAGTCGGCGATCGAGCTCGATTTCGTGAAGGCCGGCACGCTCTTCCCGATGATGGCGCGCCAAGTCGAGGAGGTGCTCTACGGCGCGCTCCAGGTGGCGGAGGGCAGCTTCTTCTTCTTCGACGGCTTCGAAGAGAACTCGCTCGTGCAGCGCCACCAGCTGAGCGCCTCGGCGCTGCTCATGGAGGGCGCGCGCCGCGTCGACGAGATGCGCTACTTCCGCGAGCGTGTGCCGAACGGGTCGTACGTGCCGGTGCCCGTACCGGGCAAGCGCCCGCCGGAGGAGCTCCTCGC
Organism: uncultured Polyangiaceae bacterium; assembly: GCA_964531755.1. Lineage (GTDB taxonomy): Bacteria > Myxococcota_A > Polyangia > Polyangiales > Polyangiaceae > JAAFHV01. The sequence continues at coordinate 756 of CAZHGG010000436.1, read as the reverse complement.
CGTCTTCGAGAAGTGCGACGGCAAGGCGAGCGTCTCCGAGATCGGGCGCCTCGTGGGCCAGCTCGAGTTCGAGGTGACCCGCGCGATGTTCCAGCTCACGAGCGGGGGCTACGTGCACCTCTCCGCGAGCCGTCCTCGAGGGCCCGAGGCCATCATCGAGGTCTTCAACCCCGCGCTGGCCGCCGTGCACCAGAGCTGCGACGCCGCGGACAGGGGCGCCCAGCTCCGCGAGGGCCTCGCGCAGTTCGCCACAGGAGGCGGCATGTACGACCCGCTCTTCATGGGCGCCGGTCCCGCCGTCGACGGCACGCTCAGCGCCGACCGCCTCGCCCGGAACGTGGCCGCGCTCGCCGGCGACGACCCCGACGCGTGGCTCGTGTCGCTCATGGACGACTACACCAACTTCGCGCTGTTTCAGGCCGAGTCCCTCATCAGCCGGGCCGAGGTCGACGCCCTCCTTCAGGTGGTCAAGCGCTACTTGGCGCCGCTGCGGGGCGCCAACACCTGGGCGTCCGAGCCGTGACGCCCGGTCCCGGCGACGAACGCGCGCGCCCCCTCGAAGCCCTCCGCTGAGGCGAGGGTCGCGAGGCCGAGCTCGAGCTCGCGCCGCAGGGCCGCGTCCAGGGTGAGCCCCTCTTGGTCGTAGGCCGAGCGCCGGTCGTTGCGCAGGCAGGTCTGCGGCAGCGCCGCGAGCGGCAGCGCCAGGGCCTCCGCGGCGGCGCGCGCCTCGCCGCGAGGCACGACGCGACTCGCGAG
>CAZHGG010000435.1:0-5745 GCA_964531755.1 uncultured Polyangiaceae bacterium | reverse complement strand
CCGCCGTGGTGGTTGCGGCGGGCGCGGCCGTGACGGCGGGGACGGCCGTGGTCACGGCGGGGGCGGTCGTGGTGACGGCGGGGGCGGCCGTGACCATGGCGGTGACGACGGGCGCAGCGGTGACGACAGGGGCGGCCGTGACGACAGGGCCGGCGGTCGGCGCGACCACCGCGGGGGCCATGGCCACCGGCGCGGCCGCCGGCGCTGCCGGGGGCGCGGGCTCGCGGAGCAAGAAGAAGAAGCCGCCCGCGAGCGCCGCCACCAGCGCCGCGACGAAGAGGAGCGGGGCGGTCCAGCCGCCGCGCTCGCGGCTCTGCCGGCGCGACACGTCGGAGCTGGTGGAGACCTGGCCCGACTCCGACCCCGGCGCGCCGGGGAACCCGAAGCGCGCCGCGAACGCGTTCGCCGAGGAGCTCGGCAGCACGGGCATCGACGGGCCCACGGCCGGGTACGCGCGAGGCGACTCGACCCGCGGCACGAACGCGCCGGGCGGCGGGAACGTGGGCTGTGGGAAGCTCGCCGGCTGCGGGGGCGCCGACACGGGCGCCAGGTAGGGCTGAGACGCGCCGAGCGGCGCGGTGTGGGAGGTCGGGGGGATCGGCGGCGACGAGGCCACCAGCCGGGTCGACGGGCTCACGGGCGAGAACGCGGAGACTCGCTCCGAGCTGGCGCCGCTGCTGGCCCACGCGTGAGGCGCCTGGGGCGACGAGCCGCTCATGTCGGGCACGAGTGAGATGTCGTCCGAGAAGCTGATGTCGCTAAAATCACGTGGAACGACGCGCACTTCCGGTTCGTCCGCGAAGCGAATGAGCGGCGGCAGCTGCGGCTCCGCGACGGCGGCGAGCTCGTGGCCGGTGAGCTGCCAGACCGGCCCGTTGGAGTCGGAGCTCTCGGCCGGGCGCTCGCCGGAGGTCTCGAGCTCGACGAGGCGCGCCGCGGGCGACTCCGCCGGGTACGCCTCGCGTCCCCAGTCGTCGTTGCGCGCGAAGGTCTGGAGGCCCGGATCCGAGGTCTCGGTCGTGGTCGCGCGGGCCGGCCCGGGTCGGGACCCGCGCTGCGGCGCGGGCGTCGCCTCGCGCGCGGGCTGCGGCTCGCGTGGCGCCATGCGGGCGAGCTGCCCGAGGTCGGTGAGCGTCTCGGGCTCGGGGGCGCTCGCTGGGTCGAACGAGTCGGGCACGAGCTCGAGCACGGGCGCGCGCTGCGCGAACGCCTCGCCGAGCACGGGCGTGCTGCCCGTCGGGAGGATCTGCAGGGTGATGCTGGGCGTGGACGGGAACGAGGGCAGGGGCTCGGAGGGCGGCCCGCCCCCTGGCGCCGTGGGGCTGTCCTCGTCGGTGACGCTGGGCAGGAAGCCCGCGTCGCGCAGCAGGCGGTGGCGGTCGAGTCGCTGCGTCGTGGCGTCGAGGCGCGCGCCCGCGCGTCGCCGACGGTTGAACGTGAGGACCGACCGCACCTCGGTGATGCCCGGGCGGCTGATGTCGCCGTCTTCCGCAGGCGGGCGGCCCTCGGGCGACGGCGAGGGCGCGGGCTCCTCGCGGACCTGGGTCTCCTCCAGCCAGTCAGGGTCCGGCGTCGCGTTCAGCAGCGGCCGGTGGGCCGCGGTCATGGGCGGCGGCTCGGTGCGGCGCGGCGGGGGCGCGATGGGGGGGAGCGTGGGCGCCTTGCGCAGGCGTATCGCGGGCCGCCGAGCCGGCGGCGCCTCCGTGGGGGCCCTGGCGACAGAGGGAAGCATGTCCGCTCCGGGCTCTGCACGAACCGTGCGCGAGGGGCTGTCAGGAATCTTCTTCAAAATTCCGCCCTCGGTCCACGCCGCTGGGACCCCTGAGATCCATGGGGTGGGTGCACGGGGGTCCATGTGCGCACACGGGCCCGCGCGCGCGCGCCGCGCGCAGCGCGCCGGGCCCGGGGCCTCGCGGCGCCGGGCTCGACGGAGGGCCGCCGCGAGCGAGCGCGGCTCACCCGTCGGCTCGCTCGAGCCACAGGGCCGGATCGCCCCGCTCGTTCGTGTCGAGGTGCACCACGGAGGGCCGGCAGCACACGATGCAGTCCTCCACGTAGCGCTGGTGCTGCCCCCCCGAGACGTCCACCGCCACCTCCGTGGTCTCGCCGCAGAACGGGCACGAGGCCGTCAGCGTGCTCGGCCACAGCGTGGCGTTGCGCGCGCGGTTTCGTCGGGAGGAAGGCGGCTTCTTTTCCATGATTTTCTCCGTTCAGATCGAGCATCTCGAGGTCCGGCGGGCGGCCCGATGCCGCGTCGCCGAGGAGCGCGCTGAAGGAAGTCGAGAAAAAAGAGGCGAGCACGAGGGAGGGAGAGGAGCGATCGGCGCGCGCACCGCGCCGCCCTCAAGCATTCGAGCCCCTCGGCCCACATTCAAGTAAAAAGCGCAGTCTCGCTGCGTCAACGCGCTCGAAGCGCGTCGCAGGTCGCGCGGCAACCGTGGGCTTCCTGTAGCGGGCAAGACTCGGTACCCTGAGAGGCGAGGTTCTATTTTGGACGCGAAGCGTATCGACGTGCTCTCGGACTCCACGGGCGAGACGGCCGAAAAGGTCGTGCGGGCCGCGATGCTCCAGTTTCCCCACTCCGGAGCCCAGATCCGCATCCACACGCGCATCCGCACCCCCGACGCGGCGCGCCCGATCCTCGAGCGGGCCGCCCAGGAGGGCGCGCTCGTGGTGTTCACGGTCGTGAGCCCCGAGCTCCGCGAGTTCATCCACGCCGCCAGCTACGAGCTCCGCGTCGAGGCGCTCGACCTCATCGGCTCGCTCATCGGGAAGCTGCAGGTCTACCTCGATCGCCAACCCATCAACACGCCGCGCGGCATGCTCCCGCTCTCGGACGAGTACTTCCGGCGCATCGAGGCGGTCGAGTTCACCGTGAAGAGCGACGACGGCAAGGAGCCGCGCAACTTCAAGAAGGCCGACCTGGTCCTCGTGGGCGTGAGCCGCACCTCGAAGACGCCGCTGTCCACGCTGCTTGCCCAGAAGGGCCTCAAGGTCGCGAACCTCCCGCTGGTGCTCGGCGTCGAGCCGCCGCCCGAGCTCGACGAGAGCAAGCAAGACCGCATCGTCGGCCTCACCATCGGGCTCGAGCCCCTCGTGGAGATCCGCAAGGCCCGCCTGCGCCAGCTCGGCATGAGCGTCGACGCGAGCTACGGCCTGAAGGAGCAGGTCAAAGAGGAGCTCGAGTTCGCCCAGCGGATCTTCGCCAAGCACCCGTCGTGGCCCGTCGTCGACGTCACCGGGCGGGCCATCGAGGAGACCGCCGTCATCATCCTCGAGGCGCTGAACGATCCGAACCGCTCGGCGCGAAACCAGCTCGTCTAGGGCCGCGGCGGCTACGGCCGGTGCGCGTCGCGCGCGAGCGAGTAGCGGCCCGTGGGCTCGCCGTAGAAGTCGACCTCGCCCTCGTACTGCATGCCCAGGTGCGCGCTCACCCGCACCGAGGCGACGTTCTGCGGGTCGATGTGGGCGATGACGCGCGGCACGCCGTGCCGCTCGAACGCGAACGACGCGGCGGCGCGCGCCGCCTCGCGGGCGATGCCTTGGCCCCAGCGGCTCCGCACGACCGTCCAGCCGAGCTCGAGCCACTCGGTGGGCGCCTCGCGGACGAACGCGCCCACGGTGCCCACGAGCTCGCCGGTGGCCACCTCCTCCACCGCCCACCAGCCCGTGCCCGTCAGCGCCCAGAGGCCCACGCCGGTGGCGAGCATGCGCCACGCGGCGCGCCGGTCCACGGCGCCCCCGACGAACCGGGCCGACTCCGGGTCGCCGAAGCTGGCCGCGAACACGTCGAGGTCGCTGGCTCGGAAGCCGCGCAGCAAGAGGCGCGGGGTGGCCACCCGCGGGACGAGGAGGGCGAGGAGATCGTCGGGCGGGGCGCGCATCGGAGCCGCATAGCGTCGCCCCCCCGGGCCGGCAAGGGTCGGAGCGCCCGAGGCCCGCGCGCGAGCGGCGAGGCACGCGCTTTCGCGCTATGTTGCGGCGCCATGTCCGAGCCCCATCCCTCCGCGGCCGCGCACAGCCTGCCCGGCGCGCCCACCGCGCGCCCGAGCGACAACCCCGGCAACTTCATCCACGAGCTCGTCCAGGCCGACGTCGCCGCGGGCAAGCACCAGGGCCGCGTGATCACGCGCTTCCCGCCCGAGCCGAACGGCTACCTGCACGTGGGCCACGCGAAATCGATCTGCCTGAACTTCGGGCTGGCTGCGGACTTCGGCGGCACGTGCAACCTGCGCTTCGACGACACGAACCCCGAGGCCGAGGACGAGGAGTACGTCGCGTCGATCCTGGCCGACGTGAAGTGGCTCGGCTTCTCGTGGGCCGGCGAGCCGAAATACGCCTCCGACTACTTCGAGCAGCTCTACGCCTTCGCGGTGAAGATGATCGAGGCCGGCGCGGCGTACGTCGACAGCCGCCCGCTCGAGGAGATCCGCGAGACGCGCGGCGACTACCACAAGCCGGGCGTCGACAGCCCCTTCCGCGCGCGCTCGATCGCTGAGAACAAGGACCTCTTCGCGCGCATGCGCGCCGGCGAGTTCCCCGACGGCGCCCACGTGCTGCGGGCCAAGGGCGACATGGCCTCGCCCGACGTGAAAATGCGCGACCCGGTCATGTACCGCATTCGCCGCGCGCACCACCACCGCACGAAAGATGCATGGTGCATCTATCCGATGTACGACTGGGCGCACGGGCAGTCCGACTACATCGAGGGCATCACCCACTCGGTGTGCACGCTCGAGTTCATCAACCACCGGCCGCTCTACCATTGGTTCCTCGACCAGGTGGGCGCGGGGCCCGAGCGCCCCGAGCAGCTCGAGTTCGCGCGCCTGAACCTCACCTACACGGTGCTGTCGAAGCGCAAGCTCCAGGAGCTCGTCGCGAGGAAGATCGTGAGCGGGTGGGACGACCCGCGCATGCCCACCCTCGCCGGGATGCGCCGCCGCGGCGTCACGCCGGAGGCCCTCCGCGCGCTCTGCGAGCGCGTGGGTGTCGCCAAGAGCGACTCGCTCGTCGACGTGTCGCTGTTCGAGCACGCGCTCCGCGAGGACCTCAACGCGCGCTCGCCGCGCGTCATGGCCGTGCTGCGCCCGCTCAAGGTGACCCTGGTGAATTTCCCCGAGGGCGAGACGCTCACCTTCGACGCGCCGTACAACCCCGACGACCCCGAGGGGCCGCGCCGCGCCGTGCCGCTCACGCGCGAGCTCTTCATCGAGCGCGACGACTTCATGGAGACCCCGGCGAAGAAGTTCTTCCGCCTCTCCCCGGGCACGGAGGTGCGCCTGCGGTACGCGTGCATCATCAAGTGCGTGGGCGTGGAGAAGGACGCGAGCGGCGAGGTCGTCGAGGTGCTCTGTGAGTGGGATCCGGAGTCGAAGGGCGGCACCCCGGCCGACGGCCGCAAGGTCAAGAGCACCATCCACTGGGTGAGCCGCGCGCACGCGGTGCAGGCGGAGGTGCGCCTCTACGACCGGCTCTTCTCGGTGGAGAACCCGCTCGGCGACAAGGAGGGCTCCTTCCTCGACCACGTGAACCCGGCGTCGCTCGAGGTGGTCGCCGGCGCGATGCTCGAGCCCTCGCTCGCCGAGCGCCCGGTCGGCGATCGGGTGCAGTTCGAGCGCCTCGGCTACTTCTGCAAGGACCCCGACTCGAAGCCGGGAGCGCCCGTGTACAACCGGACGATCGGCCTGAAGGACTCGTGGGCCAAGGTCGCGGAGCCCGCGCCGGCCGGGAAGGCCGCGAAGCCGA
>CAZHGG010000434.1:0-5750 GCA_964531755.1 uncultured Polyangiaceae bacterium | reverse complement strand
CACCCCTCACCAGCCGCGCACGCCGCGCCTGCCGCCGCCCACGCGGCGCCGGCCTCCCAGTCGATGCCGGCCGCGGCCGCCGCGCTCTCGGTGGTCTCTGCGCCGGTGTCGAACCCGTTCGCGGGCGTCGATCCGTTCGCCGCGGCCCCTGCCGCGGACCCCTTCGCGTTCCCGCCCGCCGAGGCGGCGCCGGCGGTGTCCGCCCCTGTCTTCACGCCGGCGCCCGCCCCGGCGCTCGAGGCGGCGCCCCTCTCCACGCACGCGTCGATCCCTCCGCCGGCTCCGGCGCGCAGCATGGCGCCGCTCATCTTCGTCGCGGCCGTGGTGCTCGCGGCGGCCTTCGGTATCACCGCAGCCGTCATGACGTTCAAGCCAGGGCCTGTCGCGACCGCGCCGACCGCGCCCACGGCGGCGCCGAGCGCCGTCGCCCCGGTCCCCTCGGGCACTGTGGAGGAGCCCGTCGCGGCGCCGTCGCCCTCGACCTCGGCGTCGCAGAAGCTCGCCCTCCATCGCCCCACCGGCCCGGCCTCGCCCGCCGCGAGCGCTCCCCCCAAGCCCGGCGGCGCGGTCAACCTCGCCGAGCTCGGGCTCGGCGGCGCCAGCCCCTCCCCCACCGCGCGGACCGACATCCCCTCGGCGGGCGGCGCGGGGCCATCGGCGGGCGGTCAGCCCCTCGACGCCGCGTCGGTGAGCAAGACCATCAACACCTACAAGGCGGCCGTGAAGCGAAAGTGCTGGGACAACGCCGCGGAGTCGGCCCCCAGCGCCAACGTGTCGGTGTCGATCACCGTGGCGGGCAACGGCACCGTGACCTCCGCGTCTGGCTCGGGCTCACCTCCCACGGTCGCCAAGTGCGTGGAGAACCACGTGCGCGGGTGGCACTTCGACGGGACCGGCAAGGTCGTGATCCCGTTCCACTTCGTGCGGCAGTAGCCCACGCCAGCGCGCGCAGACGCAACGCGGCCGCCGGCGCGGACGAGAGCGCGGCATGCGCACCCTCGAGCCCCACGACGCCGCCTACCCCGCCGACCTGCTGAGCCTCCCGACGCCGCGGGCGCTCACCCTCTCCGGGCCGCTCCCACCCGGGCTGCCCGTCGCGATCGTAGGGACCCGCCGGCCCACCGCTGAGGCTCGGGCGTTCGCGTTCGAGCTCGCGCGGAGGGTGGCCGAGGCAGGCGGCGTCGTCGTCTCGGGCGGCGCCGTGGGGGTCGACGCGGCCGCCCACGAAGGCGCGCTGGCGGCCGGGGGCCCCACGGTCTGCGTCGTCGCGACCGGCGCGGGGCGCGTGTTCCCGGCCGAACACGCGGGGCTCTACGCGCGCATCGCGGCGTCCTCCGGCGCGATGGTGTGGCCGTTCCCGAGCGACGCGGTCGCGCGCCGACCCCATTTCCTGCGCCGCAACGGGGTGCTGGTGGGGCTCGCGCGTGCCGTGGCGGTGGTGCAGGCTGGGCGCGGCTCGGGCGCGCTGAACGCGGCCTGGTGGGCCCGGAGGGTGGGGCGCCCGCTCTGGGTGGTGCCCCAGGCGCCTTGGGCGGCCGAGGGCTTCGAGGGGTCGCTCCAGGAGCTCGCGCGGGGCGCGCGTCCGCTGACGTCGATCGCGCAATTTCTGAAGAGTATCGAGCTTTTGCCAGGCACGACCCTCCCCCTCCCGCTCGGCAGCCCGGGGAGCCTCCGGGCGGCTACGCCGGCGGTCGAGGAGGACGTCCCCGCCGATCTCGTCGGCCTGCTCGCGCACGTCGATGGGCGCCCTCGTCACCTGGAAGAGCTAGCGGGGGCCGCCGGGATGACGATCGCCGACGCCACGACGGCGCTCTTGACGCTCACGTTGCAGAACGTAGTAGAAGAGGGACCCCTTGGATTTTTCAGTCGGGCCGGAAAATGACCGACCCGCTCGTGTCCCTTCACGCCGCGACCGAGGCGCTCGCGGCAGGCTTGAGGAGCTATGGCGAAGACTCTCGTGGTGGTCGAATCCCCCGCCAAGGCGAAGACCATCAAGAAATACCTGGGCTCCGGCTACGAGGTGCTCGCCTCGAAGGGTCACATCAAGGATCTCCCCAAGAAGCTCGGCATCGACATCACCAATGGCTTCCTCGAGACCTACGAGATCGTCCCCGGCAAGGAGAAGCTCCTCGCCGAGCTGAAGGGCGCGGCGCGTGACGCCACGGACATCCTGCTCGCCACCGACCCGGACCGCGAGGGGGAGGCGATCGCCTGGCACCTGGCAGAGGAGCTCACCGCCGAGCCTGCCAAGGCGAAGCGGGTCGAGTTCCACGAGATCACGAAGAACGGCGTCCAGAGAGGCGTCGCCACGCCCCGCAAGCTGGACCGGGCGCTCTACGACGCGCAGCGGGCCCGCCGGGTGCTCGACCGCATCGTGGGCTACGACGTCTCAGCGCTCGTGTGGTCGAAGCTGGCGTTCGGGCTGTCGGCGGGCCGCGTGCAGAGCGTGGCGCTCCGGCTCATCGTGGACCGCGAGCGCGAGATCGAGGCCTTCAAGCCGGTCGAGTACTGGAACATCGGCGCGACGCTGGCGCAGTCGGGCAAGCGCCCCACCCCGTTCTATGCGCGGCTCGTGTCGCGGGACGGCGAGCGGCTCGACGTGAGCGAGGGCGTGACGGCCGCGGCGACCAAGGTCGCCCTGGAGAGCGCCACCTACAAGGTGGCCAAGGTCACGACCGCGGAGCGCAAGAGGAAGGCGCCGGCACCGTACACGACGAGCAAGCTGCAACAAGACGCGGTCAACCGGCTCGGGTTCGGCGCCAAGCGCACGATGCAGGTCGCGCAGGCGCTCTACGAGGGCATCGACCTCGGCAAGGAGGTGGGCACGGTGGGCCTCATCACCTACATGCGCACCGACTCCACGCGCGTGTCCCCCGACGCGCAGGCCGCGGCGCGGGACCACATCGAGGCCACGTTCGGGAAGGCTCACCTCCCGGCCACGCCCAACACCTTCCGCTCCAAGAAGAACTCGCAGGACGCCCACGAGGCGATCCGCCCCGCGTCCCTCGAGCAGCCGCCGGACGCCATCAAGAAGCACCTGAAGGACGAGCAGTACAAGCTCTACAAGCTCATCTGGGAGCGGTTCGTCGCGAGCCAGATGAGCGACGCGGTGTACGATCAGACGGGCGTCGACATCGAGGCCCAGGCGGGCGGGGTCAAGTACGGCCTGCGGGTGAGCGGGCGCGTGCTCAAGTTCGGCGGGTGGCTCGACGTCTACGGGGCGTCCAACCAGTCGACGCAGGCGGGCGAGGACGACGAGCCCAAGGGCGCCGGCGAGGTGGACGGGCGCAAGAGCCCCGCGGACGACGACGGCCAGCTCCCGCCCCTCAAGCAGGGCGAGGCGCTCGTGCTCACGCCGCCGGCCGTCGTGACCGAGCAGAAGTTCACCCAGCCGCCGGCCCGCTACAACGAGGGCTCCCTCGTGCGCGAGCTCGAGGAGCGCGGCATCGGGCGCCCTAGCACGTACGCCGAGATCATCAGCAAGGTGCAGGCGCGCGACTACGTCGAGAAGCTCGACAACCGGAGCTTCCGGCCGTCGACCCTCGGCAAGTACGTCGTCGATGGGCTCGTCGGCAGCCACCTCGACTTCATGGACCCCGCGTTCACGTCGAGCATGGAACAGGAGCTCGACGAGGTCGAGGCGGGCACCGTGGAGCGAACGACCCTCCTGTCGCGCTTCTACAAGCGCTTCCGCGAGCAGCTCGACGCGGGCAAGAAGGGCAAGCGCTGGAACCCAGAGCCCACGCCGACGGGCGAGATTTGCACGCAGTGCGGCCCCTCCAGCGAGGACGCCAAGCTGAGGGCGCTCGAGCCCGGCGAGATGATGAAGCGCTGGTCGAAGAACGGCTGGTTCCTCGGCTGCTCGAACTACCCGAAGTGCAAGAACACGCGCGATCTCGGGCCCGACGGCAAGGGCGCGCAGCCCGCGCGGGAGACGGGGATCGACTGCGACAAGTGCTCGAAGCCCATGATCATCCGCAGCGGGCGCTACGGCGAGTTCCTGTCGTGCACCGGCTACCCGGAGTGCAAGAATGCCCGGCCCGTGCCGCTCGGCGTGCCGTGCCCGAAGTGCGGCGGCGACCTCATCGAGGTGCGCTCCAAGAAGAAGGGCGGCAAGACGTTCTTCGGGTGCAGCAACTACGCGAGCGAGACGCTCAAGTGCGACTTCAAGCTCTGGCAGAAGCCCATCCACGAGGCCTGCCCCGCGTGCGCGTCGCCTTTCCTCGTCTTCGGTGGCAGCAAGGCCAAGCCGATGGTCGTCTGCGTCAACAAGGAGTGCGGCTACAAGCGGGCCGTCGAGGCCGAGCCGGAGGAGCTCCCGGTCGAGGCCGCCATCCCCGCGTAGCCGCGAGGAGCTCGCGGCCGCCATCCGCGCATACCCCGCGCGGCGGCGGCCCGGTCGCGGACGGCCCTACTTGCCTCGGCGGAAGATCGAGGCGTCGACGCGGGCGCCGCGCGCGTTCAGCTCCGCGACGGCCTTTGGGACGACGCCGGAGGGCGGGAACGTGCCGTCGGCCTCGTTCAGAACGAAGATGTCCTTCGTGGCGAAGCCCTTCGCGGGGTCGACGCTCACTTCGCAGAGCCGCACGACGCGGCGGCGGCCGTCGGTCGAGGGCGCGAGCTCGAGCGCGGCGTCGAACGACTCCGCGACCAGCTCGCGGGCCCCCTCGAGCGAGAGGCCCGGGCGCTGGAACACGAGCTGGGCCGCGAGCCGCGCGAGCCCCGCGCGGAGCGAGCTGGCGGTCAGGCCGGCGACCACCGCCTCGCAGCCGTCGCCCATCGCCTCGAAGGTGGCCAAGAGCGCGGGGCCACCGAGCTGCGACACGACCAGGCGATCGGGGCGCGTGCGGGCGGCCGCGACCAGCGCCTCGGCGCCCCGGCTCCGACGGAACGAGGCGACGCAGGCGTGCGGCGCGGCCAGCTCCTCGTGGTCCTCCACGACGGCGACGCGCTCGTTGGGCGGCGCCGCGTGGACGAACGCGCCGAGGAACGACGCCGCGTCGGCCGAGGCCGCGCCCACGACGAGCACGTTCATTCGCCCGGCGACGAGCGCCTCGAGGTAGACGGCCATGGGGCGCGAGAGGGCGCCCTCGCGCGCGAGCGAGTCGAAGGAGGCGTCCGGCGCGCGGCGCTTGCGCACGGAGAGGGTGGAGTTTCGCGCGAGCGGGGCGAGCACGGCGAGGACCGTGGCGCCGTTCGGCAGGGCGCGCTCGACGACCACCTCGCTGGCGCCGCGAGGCTCTCCAGCGAGCTCGCACAGGCGCTCCACGATGCGCACGAGCCCCTCCTCGGAGGAGAAGCCTACGTCGGCGCTCGCGTGGCTCCCGCCGCGGCCGACGAGGACGCGATCGAAGCGCTGCGCGTGGATCTCCACGACGTCGTCGTCCTCGAACATCGACGTGACGGGACCGAGCCCGATGAGCTCCGACAGGAGGTCCTGCGAGAGTGCCTCGGCGTCAACCTCGCCGGGGAGGGAGCCGTCGGACGACATCGCGCGGGCCGCGTCTCGCACCGCGCCCTCGGCGCGCTTGACCACGGCGTCAGGGACCTTGCCAGGCGAGCGAAGCTGAGCAAGATCAAAGGCTTGCCCAACACGCGAGGCGAGGCTCACCAGAGCCTCGGTCTTCACGAAATCCACGCCGCCAGACGGCGACGACGCGCGATCGGGCGGGGCGGGCGCGGGCGGGCGCGCCGCGGGCTCACGGGGCTCACGCGCCGCGGGCTCACGCGCCGCGGGCTCACGCGCCGCG
>CAZHGG010000433.1:0-5752 GCA_964531755.1 uncultured Polyangiaceae bacterium | reverse complement strand
CGGCCCGCGCGGTCGCGCGGGCGGGGGCGGCGGGCGGGAGCCGTGCGTGGGGAGCGCACGCGGCGAGGGCCAGCGAGGTGAGGGCGAGGGGGCCGAGCTTCATGCGCCGCACAGACAGGCGCCCGCGACGCAAGTTCCGCCGCCGCGAAGATGCCGCTGCGAGGGAAAAATTGTGTTGCGGCGGGAGCCGGCGCCCCGCGCGTCGCGTAGTCTGCGCGGCATGCAGCCGACCCTCCGCCTCGCCGCACCGCCCGACATCCCCGCCATCCGGCGCGTGGGCGTGGACGCCGACACGCGGTACCTGACTGTCGGGCGGCCCGAGCTCGCGGACGGCTCGACGATCCCGATCGACGCGGCGGAGCGCGCCATCGGGCGCCAGGCGCTCCTCGTCGCGGAGCTCGGGGACGCGGGCGTGGTGGGCTGGGTCGTGACGGGGCGCGTCGGGGGCGAGCTGTGCGTCGGGCAGCTCAGCGTCGCCACCGCGTTCGGCAGGCGGGGCGTGGGCTCTGCGCTCCTCGCGAGGGTCGTCGCGGACGCGCGGGCGAGCGCCGAGGCCTCGCTCCTGCTGAACACCGAAGTCGACGTCCCCTGGTGTGCGCCCTGGTACGCGCGCCGCGGCTTCGTGATCGTCCCGCGCGACGCCTGGGGGCCAGCGCTCGCGGCGCTCTCGGCGGCGCAGGTCGCCGACGGGCTCGACTGGTCCACGCGCGTCCACATGCGCCTCGACCTCGGCGCGGGCTGAGGCGGGCCGCTACGCGACCCACTCCACGCCGACGAGGCCGTGCCCCGACAGCTCGGCGACGAAGGGGCGCACCTCGTCCGTCGTGAGGCCTAGCGCCGCCGCGACGTCCTCGAGCGTCGGGCGCTCGAGGGTCGTCGCCAGGGCGAGCACGCGGCCCGCGCCGCCCGAGAGGTGCACGGTGTGTCCGCCCGCGTCGAGGACGACCCCGTCGCCGTCCTCGCGAGCCACGAGCCGCCGGCGAAGCGCGGACACCACGACGCTCGCGGGTGGGGCGAGCGCCGCGACCCTGGCGCCGCCGAGGGCGCTCAACGCGCGGAGGGTGCGCTCGCGATCGTCCCTCGCGAGGAGGGCTCCGACGTCGAGCTCGTCGACGAGCGCGTGCAGCCGCGCCTTGAGCGCTCGCTCGTGCGCGTGGAGCGCCTCGGGGCCGGCGAGCCGCGTGAGGTCACCCCGAAACAGGCGCTCCTCCACCGCGCGCTCGCGCAGCGCGGTCAGGAGCTCGACCCCGCGCCGCGTGTCCACCCCGAACGTGACGTGGACAGACAGCGCGCCGAGGTTCGTCGTGTGGTGGACCTCGCCTCGGGGCAGGTAGAGCGCGTCGCCCGGGCCCAGCGTCAGGTCCCACGTGGGCGGGCCGAACTCGCGCCCCGCGGGGCTGCGCACCACGGGCGAAGGCTCGGGGACGCCGTGGCCAAACCACCGCTTCGCGCCGCGGATCTGCACCACGAGCACGTCGTGATCGTCGTAGTGGGGGGCGAGCGCGCCGCCCGGCCCGTGCGTGACGTATGCGTTCGCCCAGACGGTGTGGCCGAGGCGCCGCTCCAGCGCGTCGGAGAGCCGCGCGACGGCGGGCACCTCGTCGTCTATCCGGTGGAGCAGGAGGCTCACGCCCTCCACCACGAGCGCGTCCAGCGCGTCTCTCCGGAGGCGCCCGTCGCTGGTTCGGTAGTGGTCGGGCGGCACCACGTCGCCCGCGCGGAGCACCTCGAGGGCGCCCGGCGGGAGCGCGTCCGAAGCGACGAGGCGATCGAGCAGCCAGGGAGGGAGGAGCGCCTCGGCGCGCCGAGGATCCGGGCTCACCGCGTGAAGCCTCCGCTTCGCGAGGAAGGCGTCGACGAGCTCGCGCTCCGACGCGGGGGCGAGGAGCGCGGCGAGCGTCAGGCCGGGGCCTCGAGCTCGGCGATACGCGCCTCGATCGCCGCCTTCCACTCGCCGCGCATGCGGGCGATGTCCGCCGGGAGGATGCCCGGGGCCATCGCCGCAAAAGACGGCTGCGGACCGCGCACGTCGCCTGAGGGATCGCGGTGAGCCGACTTGAACCGCAGGCCCTCCGCGTTCAGGTGGCGCTTGATCGCGGCGGACTGCGCCTCGACGACGATCTTCAGGCGCTCGCGGATGGCTTCGCTGAGCTCGCGGGTCAGCGCGTCGCGCGCCCGCGCCTCGAAGCGGGCCATCGTCTGGCGGCGCTCCTTGGGGATGGTCAACGCGGCGACGACGACCGTGATCAAGAACACCGACCCCAGGCCGATGGGCAGCACCCGGCTCACGTGCTCGGCGCCGACCACGCGCGTGGCGAAGAACCCGAGCCCCGACACCGCGGTCACGGCCGACATCACGAAGCGGTACGTCGACCCGAGCGACTGGAAGAACGTGGGGTTCGGGATGCGGCTGCCCTCGAGGCGCGGCGCCTCGAAGCGCGGCGGCTCGAGCGGCGCCGGGCCGACCTCGAACGTCACGCCCGCGGGAAGCTCGAGCAGCACGTCTTGAATGCACTCGGTGGCGCGCACGGCGACGAGCTTCGCGTTGTTCTGCGTCCACCCCGCCTCGGCGGCGCGGAGCCACTCCCAGAAGCGGTCGACCATCGCTGGCTCGAACCGAAAGACGAGCTCGCCGACCTTGGGATCGACGAGCGACGTGACCTCCAGCGCGTCGATCGCCTTCTGCGCCTTGGCCAGGGTCTCCCGCTCTTGCTGCGCCAGTCGCGCCGACCAGTCCCCCGCGGCGCGCGAGAGGCCGCTCTGGAGCGACATCGCGAGCTGCCCGAGCCGCTGCTTCGTGGCCTGCGACGCCTGCGCCGCGTCGCGCTCGCGGTCGAGCCGCGCCTGGTGCGCGACGACCTTCGGCATGAGCTCCGCCGCTTCGCGGTACAGCGCCGCCCAGGCCGCCTTCTCGGACGACTTGGTCGCGCGCGACCGCGCCTCGAGGGACGAGAAGGCCTCGGCCAGGTCGGGGTCCGTCAGCTTCGCCATGCGGACGCACATGAACAGCGCGCTCAGCGCAGCCACGGGCTCGATGAGGAGCGTTGGCCGCGCGACGTTCATCGCTTGTTGACTTCGTGCACGACGCCCTCGGCGATCTCGGTGACCGTGCCGATGACGGGGATCCTCCCGATGACGGTGTTGGCCTCGTGGAGGATGCGCTCGAGCCAGCTGCCGGCGTGGTCCTCGATGTTCTTGTGCAGCGAGCCCGCGACGCCCTCGAGCGAGTGCACGACCTGGTCGCGCGCCTGGTTCACCTGCGACATGGCCTGCTCGGCGACGCTCGTGAGGTGCGACTGGAGCGCCTCGAGGAGCTGCTCGCCGCGGTCCTGCAGGTGGGTCGAGAGCTGCGACGCCGTGCTCTGGAGTGCCTCCACCGCGTGGTTCTGCGTGCCCTGGAGGAGCTGGATGGCGTGCTCCTGGAACTGCGTGAGGCCCTGCTCCACGCGCTCGTGTTGCGCCTGGATGGCGTCGTGCACCGTGGTCTGGAGGTCCTGCGCGCGCTGCTCGAGCGCGTGCACCGCGTCCGTCCTGGTGTGGGCGATGGCGTCGTTCGCACCCTCGGTCGCGTGGTGTGCGGCCGCGGTGATCTCGTCCTTCGCCTGGTGCAGCGCCTGATCGCGCGCGTGGTCGATCTGGCTCGTGGCGTGGCGGGTCGCCGCATCCGCCGCGTCTTTCGCGTGGTCGAGCTGCGTCCGGAGCTCCTCGGCGTGCGCGAGCGCGGTGCGCAGCGCCTCCTGCTCCTCGGCCGCCGCGTGCCGGATGGCCTCGAGCGCCTCCTCCTTCGCGTGGGCCGCGGCCTGCTGCGCCTGCGTGAGCGCCGCGGTGGCGTCGTGGAGCTGCTGCAAGAGCTGCTTGACGAGCTCGGGGTCCAGGTCGTCGCCGAGGAGGCTCATGGGGTTGAGGATAGAGCCAATCCGAGCGAGGGCGCCGAGCAATTAGTCGGGACCCGTCGTCAGGGCGTGGTCGCGCCCGCGCCGAGCCCAGTCGGCGCCGACTCCTGCGTGGCGAAGAGCTCGATGTCGAACACCAACATCCCCCTCGGGGCGCCTGGGCGCGCCGAGTCGCCGTAGGCGAGCTTCGCGGGGATCCAGAAGCGCGTCTTCTCGCCGGGCACCATGAGCTGGACCCCCTCGGTCCAGCCCGCGATCACCGACCCTAGGGTGAACGACGTCGGCTCCGAGCCTCGTTTGCGCGACCAGTCGAAGGCCTTCCCGTCGGTGGTCCAGCCCTCGTAGTGCACGGTCACCTTGCTGGTCGGCCCGGGGTGCTGGGAGCCCGTGCCCTTGCGGAGCACGCGGTACGCGAGCCCGCTCGAGGTCGTCGAGGCGCTCGCCGGGGGACCGGCGACGTCCGAGGGCGCGCGCGGCTCGGGCGACTCGAGCCCCAGCCGAGTGAGCGCCTCGTAGACGCCGCTCGCCGGCGTGCCCGCGGCGATGAGCGCGCCCGCTTTCGTGAGCTCTTCGTCGATGATCTTGGTGAACTTCTCGATGGGCTGGGCGCCGCTGAGTCGACGCCCGTTGATGAAGAAGTGAGGGATGCCGTTCGCGCCGAGCTTCGCGGCGAGCGCCACGTCCGCGTCAATCTCGGTCTTGAACTTGCCAATCGAGAGGGCGGTCTTGAGGCGGTAGTTGTCGAGCCCGAGGGTCTTGGCGAGCGCCGCGAGGTCGTCGTCCTCGAGCTTCGCTTGGGACGCGAACAGCGCGTCGTGGGCCTCCCAGAAGCCGGCGTCCCCCTTCTGGGCGCGGGCCTCCCTCGCGAGCACGGCGGCCGGCATCGCCCGCTTGTGGAAGGCGAGAGGCTGGTCTTTCCACACGAAGCGGAGCCGGGAGCCGTACTTCTCGCCGAGCTGCTTCAGGGTCGGCTCGACGCGCCCGCAGTAGGGACATTGGTAGTCGGAGAACTCGACGATCGTGACGAGCGCCGTCGCGCTGCCGCGCACCGGAGAGGCGCCCACGGGCACCTTGAACACCGTCGTCGTGTCCTCCTTGTCGGGCTCGTGCTCGCGCTCCTCTGGCTTCTGGGCGCCCTTGTTGGTCTTCGACGCCTCCACGTACACGCGGGCCTTCGGCGTGCCCGCCGCGATCGCCGCGTTCGCCTTCTCGATCTCCTTGTCGATGAGCTCCTTGAACTTCTCGACTGGCTGGGCGCCGACGAGCTTCACGCCGTTCACGAAGAACGTGGGCGTGCCCGTCGCGTCGACCTGCTTGGCGATCGCGAGGTCCTTGTCGACCTTCTCCGCCCAGGTGTGGGCGGTGAGGCCGGCCTCGAGCTTCGCGGCGTCGACGTCGGCCGCGGCCGCCCACTTCTTGTAGGCCTCGGGCCCGAGCGAGGCCTGGTCCTTGAACGCCGCGTCGTGGAAGCTCCAGAACGCCGAGCTGCCCCCGAGCGCGAACACGCCGGCCGCCGCCTCCGCGGCGCCGCGCGCCTTGTCGTGGAACGCGAGCGGCTCGTTTTTCCACACCATCCGGAGCTTGTCGGGCCCGTAGTCGGCGCGGAGCTGCTCGAGGGTGAGCGCGGCCTTGCTGCAATAGGGGCACTGAAAGTCGGAGAAGATGACCAGCGTCGCCGGGGCGTCGCGCGCGCCCCACATCGGGTCGGCGGCGGTGATCGGCACGGGCGACTCGCTGTCGTCCCAGTTGCGCAGCGCCTCGGCGATCGCGGCGGCGTCGAGGGCGTCGGCCTTGTCCTTCGCGGCGCCGATCGCCGCCGCGCCGACGACGCCCGCGCCCACGACGAGCGCGACCGCGCC